>QMUE01000200.1 GCA_003663535.1 Thermococci archaeon | reverse complement strand
GAAGTAACATACACAAGAGACTTCTCTTTTCATAGCAACATTAACAAGTTCTTCTGAGCTCATAATGATCCCTTCAAAAGGATCCATTTTTCCGTCTTTTATCATGTACTTGTGCTCTATGTTCTGACAGAAAAGACAATCTAGGTTGCAACCAGCAAAGAAAACCGCTAAGTTATAAAATCCTCTATGCTCTCTTTCCGGGCAAACGGGTTCTGCAACACAGTTTGTTGGGTGGGGATCAAGATACCAGTGGAGATATGCATAATCATCGCCTCCTGTTATTGGGACTAATTTTCCCTTCTTGTTCCATATTATTCCGCAATATCCGGAATTTTCTTCTGGAATTTTGCATTCATTTATGCAGAGAGAGCACTTAATTCCCTCATTAGGGGGCTGAAGAGGAAGACCTATAAGTTTTCTCCATTTTTTGTGAGATTCTTTTGCAATTTCTAAGGCTTTTTGTGGTTTTGTTCTTAAGCAGTTAACACATACTCCGATTGATTCACTGATCTCTTCAGACTCGTAACCACATAATTTGCATTTTGTCATGACAGTAGTTATTTGGACCTAAATATTAATGAAAGTTTCCAAAAACCTTAAACGCCTTTAGGCTAACCTAACTCTGGTGATGATATGATAGCCTTCGGTCCCGTGCCTTCGAGAAGATTGGGTAAAAGTTTAGGGATAAATAACATTCCGGACAAAGTCTGCTCCTATGCATGTGTTTATTGTCAAATTGGGAGAACTCTAAGGATGGAAATTGATAGAAGGTCTTTTTATCCTCCAGAATTGATCTTTGAGGAGGTTAAAAGAAAAGTTTGGGAAGCAAAGGAAAAAGGAGAGAGAATAGATTACCTCACGTTCGTTCCCGATGGTGAGCCTACATTAGATGCAAACCTTGGGCAGGAAATAGAGATGTTGAAAGCTCTCAATATCCCTCTGGCCATTTTAACGAACTCCTCCCTTATATGGAGAGAGGACGTTAGAGAAGATCTTCTAAAGCTCAATTTAGTATCTCTAAAGCTCGATGCTGTAAGTGAAAATCTCTGGAGAAGGATAGATAGGCCTCATAAGACCTTAAGACTTGATAAAATTCTTGAAGGAATGCTTGAGTTTAGAAAAGAGTTCAAAGGCAAGCTCGTTACAGAAACAATGCTCATAGATGGGACAAATTATAGTGAAGAATTCGAGAGAATTGCTCATTTTTTAAAGGAATTAAAGCCCGACATCGCTTATATAGCAGTTCCCACGAGGCCCCCTTGGGAAAAGTGGGTAAAGCCCGCTAGAGAAGAAATTATTAATATGGCCTTTCAGGCCTTTGCTGAGGCCATTGGGGAGGAGAAGGTTGAGTATCTCATAGGATATGAGGGAAACGCTTTTGCTTTTACCGGAAACGTGGAAGAGGACATACTGAGTATTACTGCGGTTCATCCAATGCGTGAAGATGCTTTAAAAGAACTCTTGGAAAAAGCTAATGTTGATTGGGCCACTGTGGAAAAGCTTATAGAGGAAGGAAAATTGATAGAACTTGAATATGGAAAAAAGAGGTTTTATATGAGAAAATTAAAAAGCAGAGAATTACCTTAAAATCTGCTCTTTGACAACTTCTGCAATCCCTTTGAGGGCTTTTGAGGCTTTTGACTCCGGAAATGCTTCCACCACAGGTTTAAGCATTGTCATACTCCTTGGAATTGCCCTGTCGTAAGGTATTTCGCCGATTATTGGTATGTCTTCTTCCTTTGCAAATTCATATAGGCCTTTGAATCCTGGGTTCAAGTCTGCTTTGTTGATGATTAAATAGGCAGGCTCCCTAAAGTGTTGGACAACTCTGTAAACCCTCTTTACATCGCTTAAGGAAGCTGGAGTCGGTTCTGCAACGAGGATTGTCACATTTGCGCCACTAAGGCTTCCTATAACTTGGCATCCGATGCCAGCAGCTGAATCAACTATCATATGCTCTATTCCTTTCTCTTTCATAATTCTTTTGGCCCACTCTTTCTCTTCTGTAACAAGCTTTCCGCTGTTTGGTCTTCCCACGTCAAGCTGTGCTGAGATCAAGGAAAAGCCGTATTTAGTAGTTGTTTTCCTGATCACGCCGGAACGAACTTCTTCTAGGGTAATTACCCCATTTACAGGGCACACGAGCTTGCAAACTCCACAGCCTTCACATGTTAGCTCGTTAACTATATAGTTTTCGTCAAGGATCTTTATGCAGTCATAGGGACATCTCTCGGCACATATGCCACACTTTATGCATGTTTCACTGTTTATTTTTGCGACTTTTGCACTTGCGAGTTCCTTTTCCTCTTCCCATCTCTCAACACCGAAGAGAAGGTCAAGGTTTGGAGCATCGGCATCAGCGTCAACCGCTATTAAAGGATAATCATCTTTGAGTAGGTATATGAGCGCTGCAGCTACGCTTGATTTTCCGACGCCACCTTTCCCGCTTGCTATTGCGATCTGCATCTTAATCACCTCAAATAATTGGCTACTCTCTCGGCAAGGTCTTTGAAAATTCTCGCTTCTTTACTCTCACTTAAAATTATTGGCTCTCCTTTAACGTAACTTCTGATGATAGTTTCGCTGTAAGGAATTTCCGCAACTATCTCGGCATTGTATTTTTGTGCTATCTCCTTCACTCTCTTCTTTTCTCCAAGGTCACTTCTATTAATCACAACCCAGGCTTCCATGTCCATGAGCCTACCAAGCTCTAGGATGAGGGCTAAGTCATGGAGGCCCAATGGAGTCGGTTCAGTGACCGCTATGAGGAGCTTTGAATCTTCTAATGCTTTGGAGACGGTATTGCTTGTACCAGCGGCAGTGTCTACAAGCAGGAGCCCCCTGTTAAGGGATTTTGCTCTCTTTTTTGCCACGGTTACAATAGGCATAGCCCTTTCTTCTCCTTCTAACAGTTTTCCAGTAACTAAAGGAAACCCGTAGGGAGTCTCAGTAAGATACGTATGTCCCATGAGTTTTTGGCTCTCCAATATTGCCCCCGTAACAGGGCAAATTATCTCACAAGCCCTGCATCCAGAGCACAGAGTGGGCATTAGGAAAGGCGTCCCGTCCTTCATTGTGATTATTGCCTTTTCTTCACAAACCTCTGCACATTTTTTGCACCTGGTACACTTTGAATAGTCAAAGCGTGGCATGAACATTTTGACTGGTTCCTCCTTTTGTAGTTCAATTCCAAGAAGGATATGATCATTTGGCGCCTCAACGTCCAGATCTGCCAGAGTTAAGTTGAAATAATTCTGTAAGGCTATTGCAAGGTTGATTGCTACCGTTGATTTTCCGGTTCCACCTTTACCCCCGCTCACAGTTATTTGCATTTCTCCACCTCCAAAATTAGGAGAACCTAATACTTTAAAAAATTTGTGCATATGCTCGTTTGTTTTATTATCTCCCTGTTGCTTGCAAGACTCCTTCCGAAAGGGAGGGGATACGCAAGGGGAGGGGGGTGAGTAAGGTTTAAATACTCTGAGGATGCAGAAAATAATGACCCCATAACAGCCGTAAGGCTGGACAACCCGTAAGGGTTGGTGTAAAGTAGCCGGCGATTCCTCCATTAGGGGGATAGCTGGTAGTGGTCGCGTGGACCGGCCTGTGAGAGTGAGGGTAATCCCGGTGAGCTCTCACGAAGCCCCACCCACAAGGGCAGGGTAG
>QMUE01000199.1 GCA_003663535.1 Thermococci archaeon | reverse complement strand
TTGGTCTTAATATCCCATTTAATGAGAAAGGGGAATACGTGAAGCTTAGACTAGAAGAAGCGTTGAGTAAAATGAGAACAAGGGAATACAAGATAGTCATAACTCCTACAAGGATTGTTAAAAATCCTGTCTCTACAGTGGGCCTTGGAGACACAATCTCTGCAGGAGCCTTTGCAAGTTATTTGAGTCTGCTCATGAGAAAGGGTGCATACTAATGCTTGTCATTCTTTTTTACTTTGAGAGTTTCTCAGTTATAACGTTTAACTTTTAACTTATAACTAAGAAGTGGAATGGTATTATTCAATGAGGTCCTCAATAAGTTTGGCCTTCTCTTGGGCCTTCTTTAGGTGTTCAACAGTCACCTTAGTGTAAATTTGGGTCGTTGAAAGGCTTGAGTGGCCAAGAATTTCTTGAATCACTCTTATGTCAATTCCTCTCTCTAGCATGTGTGTTGCAAAGCTGTGGCGGAGCATGTGAGGAGTTACACTTACATTGGCCTTGTTCCCATATTTCTTTAATAGGTACCATACTGTCTTTGGAGAGATTTTATCTTTTTTCTCTCTCCTAATTTCTACGAACAGATACTCACTCCCATCTTTTCTGGTTTCTAGATACTCGTCTATTTCTTTAAGCAGGGACCCTGAAAGTGGCACTATTCTATCTTTTGCCCCTTTACCCCCTTTTACAGTTAGGACACCCCTATTGAAGTCAATATCTTTTATTTTGAGGTTGCATACTTCACTTACTCTAAGGCCTGTTCCATAGAGGAGCAATATAATGAGTCGGTCTCTCTTTCTTGTAGGTGGGACGGCATTGAGGAGTCTTTTAACATCTTCTCTTGTGAGGCTTTTTGGCAAGCTCCTTGGGACCTTGGGTGATTTTAACTTTTCAGCATCTTCATCAAGGCCTTCAAATCTGAAATATGATTTTAAAGCCTGAACAACGAGATTGAGACTTTTATTGGAGTAGCCTTCTTTCTTTAGTTTGGCAAGAAAACGAAGTGCAGAACGATAATTGGGATTTTTAACATCTTTTAAAAATCTCTCTACGTAGTAGGTGTACATTCTAACTGTTTGAGGGCTTTTCCCCTCGAGTTCGAGATAGGTTTTAAACTCTTCTATTCCATCGTCCATAAGGATCACGAAAATAAATTATAGAAGATTAAAAGTCTTCAAATCTTGTCTCTGGTTCCTCGATTTCTTCGGGGGTTTTTTCTTCTACTTGGGGTTCTTCCTTTTGTGCTTGGGCTATACTTAGGCTTAGATGAACGATTCTGAGAAGCTCAACTATGAGATCCTCGTCTTCGGAGTATATATGGCCTTGTCCAACTATTATCTTCCCTCCAAGGTTTAACTTTTCCACAGCTTCTGCAATATGCCTTTCATCAGGAGGTGTAGTTTCACCAAATAACTCTTTCCAGATATCTGTTAACTTGAATACATTGGCCCTCTTCTTCAACGATTCTTTGAGTCTATTGTTTTCTTCTAGCACCTGGCTGTATTCCTCTAAGAGTTCTCCGTATTTCTGTTCAAGCTCTTGATAATTCTTCTTGAGCTCTTCATTTTCTTGTATTAACATTTCATGTTTTCCTTTCAAGTCAAATAATTGATTTCTTAGTGCCATATACTCCGGAAGAACTTGGAGACTTTTTAGTCCGGCTCTGACTAGGGTATTTTTAAGCTCTTTTCTAACCAGCTCCACATCTATATGCTCTAAGTCATGTCCCATTGGGATTTTCATTCTTTCCACTTGACCTACTAACTCCCCGAGTTCCCTAAACATTCTTTCTGCTAACTCTCTTCCCACCCTGTCGGCGTCTGTTGCTATTATCAATAAATCAGCTCCTGCTGTAGCGCTTTTGGCTATTTCTAAATTTGTGGTTGGGATTATTGCAGAGATCGTTATGTTGTATTCACTCCCAAGAGCTAAGCCTTGAAGGGCCTTACTTACAACTTCTACATCGCTTGCTCCTTCAACTAAAATTCTAACATCAACAATAGTCATTCCCAGCACCTCCGCGGGGTGTTACCCCCGATTTTCTTTATTGGTTAAGCGTTATAAAAGTCTTTGGGCTAAACTTCAATTGCTAAGTTGTCATCCTCCAAGATGACTTCTCCAGTTGGAAGAAGGCTTATGCAAATTCCCCTAATTTCCACACCTATTTTCTTGGCTTCCTTTAAAAATTCGGCTATTTTTGGATCGCCCATTTTATCTCCCTGTTGCTTGCAAGACTCCTTCCGAAAAGGGGGGATACGCAAGGGGAGGTAGGTGGGTAAGCTTTAAATACTCTGAGGGTGTAGAATATAATGACCTCGTAACAGCCGTAAGGCTGGACAACCCGTAAGGGTTGGTGTAAAGTAGCCCCCGATTCCGGAAGGATAGGGGGTAGTGGCCGTGTGAACCGGCCTGTGAGAGTGAGGCTACTGGCAACGGGATGCCAGATGAACTCTCACGAAGCTCCTTGCGTGAGCGAGGAGTAGTTCACAGGGCCTAAATTTCTTAACTCCTGAGAGCGCACATATAAAAACTAACATTGCTCGTTTTCCATCTTTTCTTAACTTTATAAGTTCTTTTACATGCTTTTGACCCCTAGTGCTTGGGCAATCAGGGTATGAAGCATATTCTCCATCTCTTAAAACTGCACTTTTCATTTCTACCCAGATTTCTTCTCCATTGTAATTTAAGAGGTAATCTAATCTTGAATTACCGATTTTAACTTCTTTCTTTTTTATTTTCCAATTTTTAAGCCAAGAAATTAGGCCGAGTTCCACAGCTCTTTCAAAGGCCTTTGCTTGAGTTCTCGTATCTATAATCGCACCTCTTCCCTCTTTTTCTAGGAATCCAATTAGAATGAACTCTGTCTTTCCACCTTGTTTAGGGATACAGAATGCCTTTCTCCCTTCCACCATAAATTCTTCTAAACGCCCGGTGTTTGTTATTAAAGCTTTTTAACCTCTCCATTAATCTCTATTAATCCAACAAATCTGTTCAATCTCTTTATAAAAGTACACTCGACTATTGGAAGCTTTAGCAACATGGGAGTTCATCTCCGTTTGCAAATTTAAGTTTATGTCATCTTTTCTGAATTATCCACCTAAAACCTTAAATATTCTTTATCCTACATTACGATGAATATCTAAACGAGGTGGTAACAATGGTGGACTACGAGCTTTTAAAGAAAATAGTCGAAGCTCCGGGAGTCACGGGCTATGAGTTCATGGGAGTTAGGGACGTTGTCATTGAAGCGTTCAAGCCATATGTGGATGAAATAAAAGTTGACAAACTTGGAAACGTTATTGCCCACAAGAAGGGTGACGGGCCAAAGGTTATGCTAGCCGGTCACATGGATCAAATTGGTCTTATGGTAACACACATTGAAAAAAATGGTTTCTTGAGGGTCGCTCCAATAGGGGGAATTGACCCAAGAACGTTGATTGCTCAGCGATTTAAGGTTTGGATTGATAAGGATAAATTTGTTTATGGTGTCGGTGGAAGTGTTCCTCCTCATATCCAAAAGCCAGAAGACAGAAAAAAGGCTCCGGATTGGGATCAAATATTCATTGATATAGGTGCAGAGAGCAAGGAAGAGGCAGAGGAAATTGGAGTTAAAATAGGAACGATAATCACTTGGGATGGAAGACTTGAAAGACTTGGCAAGCACAGATTTGTAAGCAT
>QMUE01000198.1 GCA_003663535.1 Thermococci archaeon | reverse complement strand
TCAAGAAATCCAGAAGAGTCCAAAGTATGAGAGTGGCTTTGCCCTTAGGTTCCCGAGATATATAGCACTTAGAGAAGATAAAGGGCCAGAAGATGCTGATACAGTTCAAAGGGTTGCTGAACTCTATCAATTCCAGGAGAGGCTAAAAGGTGGTAAATGAGGGGAACCCTACAATTGGGAGTGAACTCTTTTTTCTTGTTTTTATATCTGCCAACAAAAGCTTACATGGAGTTGGAAAATACCCATGATAATTACCGAAAACTTTATAAAGTGGCTAGAACCCCTATATTTTGGCGCGTGGGCCGGTAGCTCAGTTTGGGATGAGCGCTGCCTTGGCAAGGCCACGTTATTTTGAGAAAGAACCCACTAAAGAAGCACAATTAGAAATTGAGCCACGCACCGAAGACATTTTTTCAGAAAGCTTTAGAGATCATTTTATACTTTCATCGAGTTTTAAAGTAACCCCCTTAATTCTTCTGGATGCTCTATTATTTTCTCTGTAAATTCTGCAAATGATATATCGCTCTCGGGGAACTTCGAGAGAGCAAGAGCTTTTAACAGAGTTACTATCAAAATTCTTTTCGTTATTTTTATTGCTGTCTCAAACTTTTTAGGCTTAGGGTAAATTGGAGGAGTAATCCGAACTATTGGCTCTCCTTTTTTGTTCCAAGTAATAAACGAATCATCATAATATTTTTCATCTCCTTCCCTACCCGGACAGATTAAAATTCCATTATTGAATGATCCAGAAGCAAGGTAAGTTTGTATTTGTTTTCTACCACCAGATGCTCTCCGAGCCTTAGGCTCTACTTCCACGGCTAAAACCTCTTCAATAATATTTCTAGGAACAGATCTAGAGTTTTTACCGAAAATTGGCCACAACTCAACCTCTGCAAGAAATCCTCCATTTTCTATTATCCCGCGCTCTATTAAGACTTCTTGTAAATTGCCTAATTTGGCCACAACTAAGTCTGGAACTCCAGCACAAACAAAAGGATCTACTAAGCCTTCTGGAAAAATAATATATCCTAGTCTCCTCAGAATGAAGGAACCTACTACACTGTAGAAGTCCTCCCCTCCCGTGAAAGTTATTATAGCTTTCGATAGGTCAATCCCAAAGTGACCCTCCAAAGTTCTACATATATCACTAAGTTCAAGATCTAAAATATAGGAAGCCTTATATGAGGAGGGGTATTTCTGGATAATATATGAATAATCCGCGATATATACGTATTTTCTGTCTCTTAAGATGTTTTTGTACCTTGATAAATAATCGAACTCTTGCCAAAAGGATGAATCATAAAAAAGATTTATCTTACCTTGATTGGTTGGGAAGTATGAACAACATGAATGAAGTCCAAATAATATAGCATCTTTTGGGTTTTTAAATTCAAGAAGGTTTGAAGATATCTCCACTGCATCAAGGGTGTTCTTTAAGATTTTTACATATGTAGGAGTTTTATTTTCAATTATCATGTAAACACCCCTTTGTTATTTTGTATAAGTTCCTTAAAAAATTTTTTACTTTTACTAATGTTTAGTGATTACATATACAAGCTAGGTGACTTTGAATATCAAAAACTTTGATCTACTGGAGAATGTAAGGCTTAAATCTCCTGATAAGGTAAACAAAAAAGGGTTTTCTGAAATTAAACGAAACATATTCTTAGTCTTAGATGATTATGTTGAAAATTGAGCTTCTAAATCAAAAACATTTTTACAAGGCTTTAAACCCCCCTAAAAAGCCAAACTACTACTTCTTAACTCCCATTAGAGCAAATATAAATAATGAATTCAAAAAACAAAGCACATAACCTTTCCATTCCTTTTGAAAAAAGATTTTCTCAAACTTTTCACAATGAACTATTGCCAAAGTTATTCATCTTAACTAGTAACTCCCATAATTGTTAAATCCTCCCTTATCTAAATATTAGTAAAGAGAATCGAAGGGATTAAAATGCATGAAAGAAGAATTTTCAGGGAGGCTTTTTCACATCTCTTAGATGAACTAAATATTCCTAATATTGCTATATCCCTTCATGAGTGTGAGTTCGAAAAAATACGAAAAGCACACGATTCTATTCATGAATTTACACTAATACCAGTTCAATTTATCAATTCTAATGAGGACTTTCAAGCAAAATCTGCATTTCTTTATTATCACTGGGAGATTTTTGACCAAGCACATAGATCCCTACTGGAAGCACTTTCCGGATATTATAATGCCGCTTACGTATTATTGAGGAATACATTGGAGTTGATTCTAAAAGGTGCTTTTTGGGAATGCATGGCTCATAAGAAATACAGAGACAGAGCTGAAATTATTAAGAAAAAAAGTGGAATAAAAATTGAAAATTCTAAAAAGACACTCATAGACTGGATCAATGATGTAATTAAACAGGATCCCTCAATAGAACATGAACTGGAGAGAATCTCTGTAGGAATTTATGATAAGATCTCACCTCTTTTTGAAGATGAAACTCTTAGAAAGGGAATTATCCCAAAGGTAAAACCAATTGTTGAACAGCTTGCAGAGTGGAAAATCTTCGATCCACTTCAGAGGATTATAGATCCAGTGGAATACATTTACAACGGATTATATAAAGAGTTATCAGCGGATGTTCATGTAACACCAGATACGGTTACAATTGGGAGAAGACTCCTTGCTGGAGAAGACCTCTTTGAAACCAAAGTTATACTCGACGAGCTGAATAAGTATGCTGAAGCTTTACATAAGGTGATGGATATCGGAATTGTTGTTGAACTAAATATCCTGGAGGATCTCATGAATGATAAGTCAAAGAAATGGCTCGAGGAGAGATTAGGTGTGATTACCGAGTTGGAATTGAATTACGCATCTACAAAGATCGTTAAGATGATAGAGAGTAAAAGGTAATAGAAAAGTCCTTTGAATAGTTTGTTGATTCTTATATTTGCAAAATTTAAGAAATTATTACGTTGAATTACTACATACTTCCGCAAAAATGATATATACTTCAAAATCGAATTGAATATGTTTAAAAAGGAGTCTAAATGTCCGAATCACTCCATAGTGAACTGCAAAAAGGATCTGGTATAATTAAGGAACTATGCTACCTAGGGAGGTCTGAATATGAAAGAAGAGGGAGTGCGGTTGCTTGATCCTGATGATGAAGTTGTTGAAAGAATTATTCAACAACATGAAGAAGAGCTTGACTATTGTGATAAAGTCTTATACCGCAGGTGTATAGAAGACTTTGAGAAAGTGAATCTTTGCGAACTTACAGAGGAACAAGTGAAAGGACCTATTAAAGTATTCTTAATAAATTGGGGAATGCTTAGCGGGGTTCTTGAAAGGGATGGAAAGAAAGGATGGGAAAAGAGACTGTTAAATGTGTTTAAAGAGCACTGTAAGACTCTCGAAAAGTTCAGAAAATTAAAGTTAGAGGAGGAAGATTTGTCCAAGTTCAAGGAGGATATTAAGCAGTGTTATGAGGCAATTAGGAGTGAAGTTGGTCCAACGGGAGCAAGCAAAGTTCTGCATTTAATAAATCCAGAATTCTTCCCTATGTGGGATGAAAAAATTAGAAAAAAAGTAAGCTGTGAATATAAAAAGTTAACTAGAAAACGGATAGGAGAGAGTGGAGAGGGTTATTATAAATTTATGAACGCTATTCAGGAGTTGCTATTGAAAAAGAAGGAATTATGGACGAAGTGG
>QMUE01000197.1 GCA_003663535.1 Thermococci archaeon | reverse complement strand
GAAAAGCCCAGACCTGAAGAAGCTTTTAGTAATCTAGTGAATGCAGGTGTTTACATTTTTGAGCCTGAGGTCTTTGACCTAGTTCCTAGAGGGCAGAATTTTGATTTCTCCCTTAACCTATTCCCAAAAATGTTAGAGGAAAATCTCCCTCTTTACGGGTTCCCCTTTGAAGAATACTGGAATGACATAGGGAGGCCTTCAAGTTACCTTCAAGCAACAGTAGATGTATTTCTCGGGAAGCTTAAGCTACCTCAAATAAGAACTGATTCCCTTAAAGGGAACCTAGAATATGGAGGCTCCCTTTACAGTGGAAGAAGGTGCCAAATAAGAAAGCCGCAGATAAGAGGGTTTGCGGTTTTAGGGGACAATGTTGAAATAAGCAGAAATGTTAAAATAGAACGTTCAGTGATACTCTCAAATGTAACTATAGAAGAAGGAGCAGAGATTTATGAAGCAATTATAGGAGAGAATGTTTATATTGGAAAAGGCGTTATTATTGAAAGTGGGAGTGTCATCGGTGATAATTCGGTGATTGAAGACTTCACAAAGATTGGGGCCAATGTAAAGATCTGGACCGAGTCAAGAATTGGTAGAGAAAGTATAATACTTCCTGATTGAGGTGGTTGTGATGGAAATCTATAGATCTGAAGAATTTAACCCAGAGGAGCTTGCTCTGCTTGGAAGGGCCATCGGAACAGTTGCCCAAGGGACTATAATAGTGGGAAGGGATGGAAGAGCAATTTCAAGATACGGAAAGAGAGCTCTAGTAGTTGGGATAGTGAGTACCGGATCCTCCACAATGGATGTAAGGTTGATCCCCCTCATAGTCCTCAAGGATTTCGCCCACAAACGGGGCCTTCCTCTCGTATATATTTATTATTACAATGGAGTGAATGTAGAAGTTAGCGGATTTGACCCCGATGAAATAAATGCGCTACTAAAAACAAAGAGGTTTATAAAAGCTCATCCTAACGACATCGGGGCCACTATTTATTATCCAAATGCACTGGATGATTTCCTTCAAGATATGTTCAAGCACTACAGCTTTGAAATAGAAGGCAAAGCTTTGATTGATTGTATGAACACCCCAGCAGTGCTTTTATTCCCCAGATTAAATGAACACTTGAGATTTGAGGCAGAACTCCTTAATGATATGATGACCAGTTATTTGCCCCCCAAACCACAAGAAGTTTATTTGCAAAAGCTTAAAAAGGGAAATTACACCTTTGGACTTCGTTTCCGGCCAGACGGGCATGTGGAGTTCTACAAAGATGGAGAAGAAAAAGAATTCGGAAGTATGTGGAAATTGTTAGATCATATGAAAAAAGTTCTTTGAAAAAATAGAAGTCCTCTGGAGGTACGACTATGGGAATATTTATTGTCCTAGAAGGCATAGATGGAGCTGGAAAATCAACACAGGCCAAAATGCTTGCAAAATGGTTTGAAAATAGAGGATATGAAGTTGTGTTAACAAAAGAACCAACTGATACTGCTTTTGGAAAATTAATCAGACGTTTAGTTCTAATAGGTGGAAAGGAGGGTATAATCGACGGTGCTAGGATAAGCAAAGAGGCCGAGGCACTGCTTTTTGCCGCAGATAGAGCAGAACATGTTAAAAAACTTATAGAACCTTCTATAAAAGCGGGGAAGGTAGTTATATCTGATAGATATTTTTACTCATCCCTCGCTTATCAATGGGCAAGAGGCCTTGACCTAGACTGGCTTATTAATTTGAATGCATTTGCTCCAAGAGCTGATTTGGTTATATTGCTAGATTTACCCGTTAAAGAAAGTATAAACAGAATAAATGGAAGAAGCATCAGATCTGAATTCGATAAAATCGTAGAACTTCAGAAAAAGGTCAGGAAAAACTATCTAAAACTTGCGGAAAAGTTTAATGAAATAAGAATAATTAATGCTCTTGCTCCTGTGGAGGACATTCACAATGACATTACTGCTCTCGTAGAGCACGAACTCTTTGAAAAAGCAGAAGATTGAATAAATCCCAAACCCTTTTAACTTCCTTTTCTTTAAAACACTTAGCCGATGACGAGCGTTAGCCACTCTGATGTGATGAAGAAAAGAGGGTTACCTGAGGCTTTTGAACTCTTATCCTACTCCCTTATAAAGAAGGCCAAAGAAGAGACTGAGATTTAAAAGATTCAAAAAAAGAAAATATAAGTTACATTCATGTTCCTTTATGCTCATCAAAGATGTATTTGTGCTTTCTTGTGCCCAAACTTGCTTAACTGCACTTTCTCGGAAAACTTATATAGACTTTTACCGATAGGGAACTCGGTGATTGTAAAAATGCTTGATTACTTTTTCACTCCAAAAAGCATAGCAGTGCTAGGAGCATCGAACGATCCACTAAAACTGGGATATGAAGTCTTCAAGAACCTTAAAGAGTATGGAGAGGAAGTATATCCCATCAATATAAAAGAAGAAACTATCCAAGGCGTTAAGGCATACAAAAATGTTAAGGAGATTTCAGAAGATGTTGATTTAGCAGTTATAGTTGTTCCAAGGAGATTCGTCAAGCAAGCACTCATTGATTGCGGCGAGAAAGGTGTTAAAGGAGCCATCATAATCACGGCCGGTTTTGGAGAAATGGGTGAAGAGGGTAAAAGAGAAGAAAGAGAACTTGTAGAGATAGCACACAAATACGGAATGAGAATCATAGGGCCCAACTGTGTTGGAGTTATGGACACCCATAGTAATCTCAATGCAACGTTTATAATGAATGCCAAGAAAGGAAGCGTAGCCTTCGTTTCCCAGAGTGGTGCTTTAGGAGCGGGAATAGTCTACAAAACCATTAAAGAAGATATCGGATTCTCGAAATTTATAAGCGTTGGAAATATGGCTGACGTTGATTTCGCAGATTTGATGGAATATTTAGCCGAAGATAATAATAGTAAGTCCATTGCCTTATATATTGAAGGAATAAAGAATGGAAAAAAATTCATGGAAATAGCCAAAAAAGTTAGCAAAAAGAAGCCAATAATAGCCTTAAAAGCTGGAAAAAGTGAAAGTGGAGCAAGAGCAGCTTCTTCTCACACAGGAAGTCTTGCGGGAAGTTATGCAATCTATGATGCAGCATTCAAACAGAGTGGAGTGCTCGTAGCTGAAACCATAGATGACCTACTTAGTATGGCAAGGGCCTTTACTCAACCACTACCAAAGGGTAAGAAAGTAGCAATAATGACCAACGCTGGTGGCCCTGGAGTCCTAACTGCTGATCAGCTTGATAAACGTGGACTTAAGCTGGCCAATTTGAAAGAAGAAACAATGGAAAAGCTTAGGGAATTTTTACCCCCAATGGCGGCAGTTAAAAATCCCGTTGACATGATAGCAAGTGCAAGAGGAGAAGATTATTATAAAACAGCCAAACTTCTTTTAGAAGATGAGAATGTTGATATGCTCATTGCAATTTGTGTTGTTCCAACTTTTGCTGGAATGACCCCCACAGAACATGCAGAGGACATAGTAAGAGCTGTAAAGGAAGTCAACAATGGAAAACCTGTTTTAGCACTCTTTATGGCTGGATACGTTAGTGAGAAAGCCAAAGAACTCCTAGAAAAGGAGGGTATTCCAGCGTATGAAAGACCAGAAGATGTTGGTTCCGCAGCATATGCTTTAGCTGCGTTTGCAGAGAAAAATTTGGAGGTGTAATTAATGGCTAAGGTTAGTGATATAGTT
>QMUE01000196.1 GCA_003663535.1 Thermococci archaeon | reverse complement strand
GGGGTTATAGATGGTGTCGTTAAAAAACCTCAGCTTAGTGTTGATGGTATTCCACTTGAGGTTCACAAAAGGTTCCTAAACCTGCTTAATTCAATAATAGAAAGTAAAATTAGGTGAGTGGTATGAGGATTGAGGATTACATAACTGATGAAATTAGCCTAAAATTTATTAAAAAAGCAGAGGAGTTTGTTAGAAATTTTTTTAAACGAGAGGGAACGCACGGATTTTCACATGTAAAGAGGGTCTTCAATCTTTGTGTGCATATTGGTAAGGCTGAGGGAGCGGATTTAGAAGTTTTAGCATTAGCAGCTTTTCTTCACGATGTTGCAAGGCCCTTGGAGGACAAAGGAATCGTTGAGGACCATGCTAAAGAGGGCGCAAAAATTGCCCGCAGGTTTTTGACTTCACTCAAGTATCCCAAAGTAGACGAAGTGGTTCATGCAATAGAGGCTCACAGGTTCTCAAGGCCACCAGACCCAAGAACACTTGAAGCAAAGATTCTCAGCGACGCTGATAAGCTTGATGCAATAGGGGCTATTGGGGTTGCAAGGGTTTTCATGTACTCTGGAGAGCATGGGAGAGATATAGAGTTTTCAATTAAACATTTTGAAGAAAAAATTCTGAAACTTAGAGATTTGGTGTATACACATACAGCTAAAAAGCTTGCCGAGGAAAGACACAAATTTGTAGAAGAGTTTGTTGACAGACTGGTAAGGGAGATTGAGGGAGAGCTTTAGGAATATTCTCTCTTTATGGTTATCCATCCAATAGTGAAGTTCTCTCTTGGAGGAATTGTTAGCTCATTTTGTTCTTTTCTGGATAGGATAAGGTTTTTAAATAACCTCCTCAAAAGAATGTTAGCTTATGTTCATTTTTTGCAAATAACTGGGAGGTGAGCTAATGAAAGCGCCAATCTGTGAGGTGTGTTTAAAAACAGAGGATATTTTGTGCCCGGCGGATGAAAAGAAGCTTCAAGATGGTGTGATTTCTGAGCTGGATGTTAAAATTTCGAGGATGCTTTACAAGCTCCTAGGCGATGCTGATGTAGAGTTCAAGAAGGCCGTCGAAGCCGGAGACCTGGTAGTCATAATGGTTGGGGAAGGAAATGTTCCACTTGTAATTGGTAAGGGCGGTAAAAACATCAAACTCCTTATGAGGGAGCTTGGCAAGAGAGTGAGAGTAATTGAAGGCTTGGAAATAAAAGGGACAGATGAAATCAAAAAACTTGCTACCGATCTCTTGTATCCAGCAAGTGTTTTTGGGGTTAACGTCGTATACGCACCAAGTGGGCAATATTATAAAGTCTTGGTAATTAGAAGGGATCAACAAAAGCTTCCTGCAAGACATGAAACTCTGGAGGACATTCTTTCCAAAATAGTTGGTTTGGATGTAAAGATATCTTTTATTTAATTCCATTTTGGAGGTTTAAATATGTATAGAACGCACTATTCGGGCCAAATAACTGAGGAGTTAAATAGTCAAAAGATAAGAGTTGCAGGATGGGTGCATGAAGTTAAGGATCTGGGTGGAATAAAGTTTCTGTGGATACGGGACAGAGAAGGAATAGTTCAAGTAACCGCCCCAAAGAAAAAAGTCTCTGAGGAAGTTTTCAAACTTATCCCGGGTCTTCACAATGAGGATGTGATATCCGTCGAAGGAATTGTCAACTTCACGCCTAAGGCCAGATTAGGATTTGAACTTATACCGGAGAAAATAATACTCCTCTCAAAAGCTGAAACACCACTCCCATTAGATCCCACGGGGAAGGTTAAAGCTGAACTGGATACAAGGCTTGATAACCGTTTTATGGATCTTAGAAGGCCTGAAATCATGGCGATATTTAAGATTCGTTCAAGTACTTTCAGGGCAGTTAGGGATTTCTTTCACAATGAGGGGTTTGTGGAAATCCATACACCTAAAATAATCGCTACAGCTACAGAGGGTGGAACTGAACTTTTCCCCATGAAGTATTTTGAAAAAGATGCATTTTTGGCTCAATCTCCCCAGCTTTACAAGCAAATTATGATGGCCTCGGGGTTGGACAGAGTATTTGAGATAGCACCCATCTTTAGGGCCGAGGAACATAACACAACTAGACATCTAAATGAGGCTTGGAGTATTGATGGAGAAATGGCTTTTATAGAAAATGAAGATGAAGTAATGAAGCTTCTTGAGCATCTTATAACTTATGTGGTCAATTACGTCCGAGAGAGTAATGAAAAAGAACTTCAAATTCTTGGTTTCGAACTTGAAAAACCGAGACTTCCCTTTAGACGTGTTACATATACTGAAGCTCTGGAGATTTTGGGAGATCTTGGAAAAGAGATCTCTTGGGGAGAGGATATAGATACTGAAGGAGAAAAGGTCCTTAGCCAGTATATCAAAGAAAATTATGATGAAGATCTTTACTTTATATATCAGTATCCAAGTAGCGCAAAACCTTTCTATATAATGAGGTATGACAACAAACCAGAAATCTCGAGGTCATTTGATCTTGAATACAGAGGAATAGAAATAACATCTGGAGGTCAAAGGGAGCACCGTTATGAGAAACTTAAGGCACAAATAGCAGAGCAGGGGTTAAATGTGGAAAGTTTCGACTTCTACCTAAAAGCATTTCGCTACGGTATGCCACCACATGGAGGCTTTGGTCTAGGGGCTGAGAGACTCATCAAGCAGATGTTGAACTTGGGTAATATCCGGGAAGTTATACTATTCCCAAGGGACAGAAAAAGGTTAGAACCATAAGAGCTTTATATTCTTTTAACTTTTTATAAATTTAGGAAACAAGTTGGTGGAGGATGAAATGATGAAAAAATTAACTTTGATTTTAATTGCAATGTTGATCAGCTCGGTAGTTCAGATTCCTTTGTCTTCAGCTGCAACGGATAATGCCAGAATTACTGGCATTGAGATTTCCGGAAAGCAGGGAACTATAATCTGGGGAACTCATGAAATCAAGATAGAGTATGGAGATGGGTTTGTAACTTACACTGTAAGTGGGATAACAAATCCAAAAACCGTCCCCAGTGGCACAAAAGTTTGTAAAGTTGAAGGCGATAATCAAATGCTTAAATCAGGTGATGACTGTGATAGCTCAGACGTCCTATTTTGGATTCAAGCTTATTATGTATCTTCGCGCCAAAAACTATATGTGAATCTAGGAAGTCCATTAACTGAGGAGGAAACATTAACTTCAATGGAAGAGGGTGACTTAGAGAGTTTTTACCAGTATTCAACCAAAGTTAAGCTAGTTACTGTGGACGAGAGCAAGAGTGAAGTAAAAGTCGAAGTAACACTGCCAGACGGGACCAAAAAGACTGAAACAATAGATGAGGAGGATTATGAGACATTTGATGCAAAGGCTGGTGAGTACACTTATAGAGATTTTGTGAAGATAGAAGTTACTAAGATCAAAGATGAAGATGAAGCCACTTTGAAAGTTTACTTCCCCAAATATCACTCGCTTGTTCTTGAGGTTAAGTCTGCCGGAATTACACCCTCAGAAACGCCCCAAGAAGCGACAGAACTCATTTACAATGACCTTTTATACTCGGGAGAAATCCTCACAATAAAAACCAATGGGACTGTTGCATATAAGCTTAAACTTAATTCCGTTGGGTATTATTCAAGCTTCTCTCTGTTTGATAAAAACAACAAGCCAATAAAGACATTCACAGTTAAGGAAGGGGGTAGCTATCAGGTTTCTGAAGC
>QMUE01000195.1 GCA_003663535.1 Thermococci archaeon | reverse complement strand
GCCTCTAAGATAGCAGCCAATCGTGAATTTGGTATTTTACCACTCCTAGATTCCAAGAATTCTTTTATGAGTGTCCATCTATCAAATCCCATTGAAATAGCTCTTAACACTAAGATATACCTAGGACTCCGCTTTTCAAGTTCTCTTAACTCACCTTCGAGGAATTTTTCTGCTTTTCTCATTACCCCTTTTATAGCATTTTCAAAACTTTTCGTTTTTATGTAATTGTATCCAAACTCTACTAACCAGCCTGGAATTCCACCTAAAAGTTCTGCAGCGTGTTCTATTTCCCCTCCTCGTATTTTTATTCCTGCTTCAACGAATCCCTGTCTCAAGAATTCAATTGAGAGTTCCTTGGAAAAAGGAGAGATAGTAATCTCATTATATATCCTGCCGTATAGGGGAGATTCATAATCTGAAACGCCAATAAGATCATGCAAAAGTCCTATTTCAGAACCTGTGAAGATAAAACTTATATTTGGCAGATTATCATATGCGTAGGCCACGAGGGTTAAGAACTCTTTTCCTCCTCTCCGTCCGTAGAACCTCAAATATTGGGCCTCATCGAAGGCTATAATAACCCTACTGCGCTTATTTAATGCCTCCAAAATCTCCGAGAGTGAGACTTCAGGTTCAAAGCTCAATTGAAGTCCTGCAATTGATACTCCCTTCACTCTTTTTAGGTACTGAAAGACTTCCCTTTTTATGGGATGGCTAAGAGAGTTTAATCCATTTTCAAAGGCCTTTAGCAGAGACTCATTTGTTATCCACCCTCCGGAATCAAAATGAAGCTTCCTTACATCTATGTATATACCGCTTTCCAACTCATTCAACACAACTTTGAGTAAAGAGGATTTTCCTACCCGCCTTATTCCCAGGATAAGGGTAATCGGATATTCCTTAGCAGAATTCTTTATCATTTCTATCTCTTGTTCCCTATCGAATATGTCTTCCCTCTTTTCCTTTGGCCTTGGGTCAAACAACATAGGTAATGCCCCCATTACCTAGTAATGGTACCATTACTTATAAAGTTTTTGAGGGAAAGTTAAAAGGCAAGAGGGGGATAATATAATAGCGGATGATGACCAACTTGGGCTGATTGATGAAGAACCCTATGAGCGCTGACGCCTTTTCCTCTTCTTTTTGGGAAGAAGCCTAACCTTGCTCCCACAATCAGGACAAACATCATCAGGAGGCTGAGTTTCAAACTTCTTCCCACATCCTACACAAACATAACGCCATTTTATCACTTTCTTTATCCCCTTTTTCAATGTTCTGAACTTTAGACCCAGAAGAGTCGCAATATTTTGGAGGTTGTAATCATCAGTAAAAAGTTCTCCTTTAAGTTCATAAGCTAGAGCCAGTATTTCAATATCAGCATCACTTAATTCTCCAAGTTCACCAGTTTCGAGGGCCTTTTCTTTAATTTTTTCAATGCTATCCTTTGAGGGCACCATAACTTTAACTTTGCCTGCACTAATGAGACTTTCCAGTAAAAGTCTCGATTCTGGGTCCTTAACCTCCTCAATTACTTTTGGAGTTGTAATGCCCTCTACATCAATACCTTGGATAAATATGGCTGCATCTATAATCAACATGGAATTTAATTAGAAGAAAGAGTTAAAGGTTTATCGTCTCATCTATGAAGTGGTGAAAAACTATGAAAATTGACCTTAATTCAGATCTTGGGGAAAGTTTTGGAAGGTATAAGCTAGGTCTCGATGAAGAGGTTATGAAGTACATAACCTCAGCCAACATTGCCTGCGGATGGCACGCAGGAGATCCCCTAGTAATGAGGAATACTGTGAGACTCGCAAAAGACATGAATGTTGAAGTTGGCGCTCATCCAGGATATCCTGATCTTATGGGATTTGGAAGAAGATATATGGGCCTTACAAGAGAAGAGGCCAGAAACTATATCCTGTATCAGATTGGGGCCTTATACGCATTTGTGAAAGCGGAAGGATTAACATTACAGCATGTCAAACCACATGGAGCTCTTTATAATGCTCTCGTTAGAGATGAAGAACTTACAAGAGGTGTTCTTGAAGGAATAGCTGATTTTGATAAAAACATAATCTTCGTCGGGCTTTCTATGTCAAAACCCTTAGAAATTGCAGAAGAAATGGGACTAAAAGTTGCCCATGAAGTTTTTGCCGATAGGGCTTACAATCCTGATGGAACCCTCGTTTCACGAAGAAAACCAGGTGCGGTAATCCATAATAAAGAGGAGATAGCCGAGAGAGTTATCTCCATGGTAAAGGATGGTGGAGTAAAAGCGATCAATGGAGAGTGGGTTGAACTCAAAGCAGATACAATCTGTGTCCATGGGGATAATCCAAAAGCCGTGGAGATAACAGCCTACCTAAGAAAACGTCTCGAAGAGGAAGGAATTAAAATAGTTCCGATGAGAGAGTTTATCTAATCTTGTGGATAAAACTTTAATAATCTCCCCATACAAATTCCTTTAGAGGTAGCAAATATGACAACAAACATAATTGAGGCTATTTACGAGAAAGGAGTATTCAAGCCCCTAAAAAGAGTAAAAGCTCCTAAAAAAGTTAAGCTTATCATCATAGATGAATTTGAAAATGACGTAAACGAAGTCTTTGGGATCTTAAAAGAAGATGTTAACATCAAAAAACTCAGAAAAGAGTGGGTGTTCTAAAGCCTAACTACAGGTGATTTCCCTATGTTCCCAATTTTCAAATTAGCTGGTGATTCCGCCCTTGTAATTATTTTTGGCGATATGATAGATGAGAACATTAACAAAAAAGTGCACGTCGTGGTAAAGGCGATAGAAGCGGCAACACCAGAGTGGCTCATCGAAGTGGTGCCCACATACACGAGTGTTTACGTTTACTATGACCCTCTCAAGATTTCTTACTCACAGGTGATGGAGGCAGTAAAACCCTTCCTCTCCGCTAAACCCAGAGAAGAGGAAAAGGAAGTTGTCGAAATACCCGTTGTCTATGGAGGAGACTTTGGCCCGGACATAGAGTTCGTTGCTCAATACAACAATCTCACCATAGATGAAGTCATAGAGATTCACTCAAAACCACTATATAGAGTCTATATGCTCGGATTTCTTCCCGGATTTGCGTATCTGGGTGGCATGGATGATAGAATAGCAACGCCTAGACTTGAGAAACCCCGTTTAAAAGTCCCTGCTGGAAGTGTGGGTATAGCTGGAAAACAAACGGGGTGGTATGCAATAGAAAGCCCCGGAGGATGGAGACTCATTGGCAGAACTCCTTTAAAAACGTTTGACCCCCATAAAAAACCTCCAAGCATTGTAAAAGCTGGAGATTATGTAAAGTTTGTTCCTATAAGCGAAGAGGAATTTCAAGAGATTTACAAAGATGAATGGGGAGAGGAAAGATGATAGAACTCGTCAATGTTCCTTCATTAATTACAGTGCAGGACTTAGGAAGAAGTAAATATCAGAGTTTTGGAGTTCCCGTTAGTGGCGTGATGGATGAGGTTTCTGCAAGACTAGCAAATTATCTTGTAGGTAATGAAGATAACACTCCACTCCTAGAGTTCGTATTAAAAGGCCCCACCATAAAGTTCCATTCCTCGGCGGTTTTTGCAGTAGGTGGAGATGTAGAAGTAAAGCTTAATGGCCAGCCAATAAAAGCATGGAGGAGCTATTGGGCAAAAAGAGGAGATATACTTGAGATAGGCATCCTTAAATCCGGAATGTATGGCTATATAGCGTTTGCCGGAGGAATTGCATGTG
>QMUE01000194.1 GCA_003663535.1 Thermococci archaeon | reverse complement strand
TAATGCATACCACTCGCTCTCAGGTCCAAATTCCTTTATTAGTTCTTTTGTACTTTTTGCAAAGAGTTCGCCGATCCTGCCCTTTCTGTAGGCTACACTTTTGATGATCTCCTCCATAGCATCAAAGTTTCCCCAAGTGAGCTCTAACCCTCCAACCTGTTCTTTTGTTATAATTCCATTCTCATAGAGGTCTATTGCAAATGCTATATTGGATGGTAATGTTGTTGCATCAATTCCATATGCATCACAAAGCTTGTTCAGGTATATACCAGCTTCTGTGTCCCATCCACCAGCCCTATAAGTAAGAGACTGCATTGAATAGTATTCTGGGCCTCTGCCTTTTATTATTCCATATTTTTTGCTTTCCATATATATTGATCTTGTACAGGCTATCGGACAAAGATAGCAGGATCTCCCCTTGACGTGATATTTGAGAATAGTCTCTGCACTTACCTTTTCAAGTTCCTCTTCGGTTGCATATCCACGGTGACCGTTTTCTACAATTAGTGCGCCATGAGAAGAATGAACCCTATGAAGGAAGTTGGAGCCTAATAATCTTCCCACTTGGGATGTCATAGGATCGTCCAAAAACACTTGCAGAAGTTCTTCAAATGCTTCTTTCCAAGCTTCATAATTTGCAATTTTGATGTCTTTTGTCCCTCTCACGGAAATCGCTTTCAAGTTTTTGGAGCCCATGACTGCACCCATTCCGGCTCTAGCGGCGGCGCGGCTCTCAGTCTCTATTATAGCTGCAGTTGCAACTAAATTTTCTCCAGCGGGTCCAATTGTTACAGCTTTTATGTTTCTGTCTCCTTCTTTCTCTCTAAGGCGATCAAACGTTTCGTGGGTTGTTAAACCCCAGAGATCCTTAGCACTTTTAATTTCAACGTTTTCATCCTGAATAGAGATGTAAACTGGTTCTTCTGCTTTTCCAGTAACCACTATGAAATCATAACCTGCGTGCTTTAATTCCATAGCAAAGTCTCCACCAGAGTTAGAATCTCCATGAATTCCAGTGGCTGGAGACCTGGCCCCTACGGTAAATCTACCTGAAGCAGGGGCTATTCCCGATAGAGGACCAGTAGCAAATACTAGAGGATTTTGGGGATCCAGAGGATCTCTTTCAGGGTCTACTAGGTCAAAAAGAAGCTTTGCAACAAATCCACGCCCACCGATGTAGTTCACAGCAAGTTCAGGGTCGAGGTCTTTTATTAGAACCTTGTTTCTAGACAAATCAACCCAGAGGGTCTTTCCTGCATACCCACCTTTAATTTGTTTACTCATATATCATTCCTCCATTAAAAATTTCAATATGTGGTATATAAATTGAAATTCTTAAACTTTTTGGTATATACATCAGGAAAGGGAATATAACATTATGTAAAGAAAAACTGGATTTTCTATACAATATAATCCCCCCATGATATAACACAAATGAAGTTAAAAAGAAAAAACTGGTACTCTTTTATTCCTTTTCGACAATTGCAACGGCCCTAACCCAGCCAGCACTTGCGCCTTCGATCTTTATTGGGAAGACAACTACAGTGAAACCTGTTGGTTTTGGTATTTTGTCCAAGTTTGCTAGCCTCTCCAGGTGGAGATACTCCTTTTCTCTTCCTACATTGTGGGCCGGCCATAGGACGTTTTTATCTCCTGTTCTCTTGTATTCTTCACCCATCACTTTAAATGCTCTATCGAATCCGAATGCATCGATTCCCATCACTTTTACTCCTTGTTCAATCAAGTAGAGAGTTGCTTCTCTGCTCATTCCCGGATGATTTTCAAAATACTCTCTTGTTCCCCATTTTTTGTCCCATCCGGTGTGGATTAGGACAATATCCCATGGTTGGATTTTGTAGTTGATTTTCTTCAATGCCTCTTTAACGTCGTCCTCAGTTATTAATCCTCCAGGCCCAACATGTCGCACGTCTAAAACTACACCATTTCCAATACACCATTCAAGGGGAACCTCATCGATAGTTTTTGCTTTCATTTTACCATTTTCGGTTGTTGGGAAGAAATGCCAAGGAGCATCTAGATGTGTCCCAATGTGGGTAGTTAAAGTGAGTTCTTCCCAAGCCTGTGAGTGGTACTCATAAAATGGTGGTCCAGGCGGGAAGTCTATGGGGTCTATTCCTGTAGGTACTGAATTGAGTCTAGCACCTTGTTCGTGGTTCCAGCTGGCCATTTTAACATGCCCAACAATGTCGGGCATAAAAGGCTGTATTGGTAATGTTAAATCAATCAATTGGTATTTTTCTCTATCCCAAAACAAACATGCCACCTCCAAAGTAGTTACTCAGTTGATATATTTCATGGAAGTATTTAACCTTTTTGGTTGGATTTTATAGTACCAATAGTATCATATTGGAGATAAATTTGAAAAATATAAAACATTTTGATACATATCTACATTGGATTGAGTAGGAGATAGGTGGAGGGTTATCATAACATGTTATAGAAAAAATAGAAATTGAGTCTAACATTTTCAATAGTAGTGAAATTAAATAATCCCTCCGTGGACTACGGGTAGGAAGAATACTTCTTCTCCGTCACTTAAATGGACTCGTGATAAATCCTGAGGTATTAGCACACGCCCTCTCACAATGATAGTTGAGAATTCAAAGATCTTTTCTGGGTTGTTTTCAAAGAATTGTGTTAGTTCAGGATATTGTTCAAATAGGAAATTAACTAACTCCTGGACGGTTATGAAATTCTTGTCTAGTTCTATTATTTCTTTATGTTTTTTTGTTTTTTCATAAAATGGTCCACCATATGTTAAGGTTAACTTCACTACCTACACCTCACTTTAGATCGCACTTTCCGGTGTTTCGAGTTTTCCTTTTTTAACATTCCAGACAGTTTCTGCTCTAGCTTGGACAATTTTAATTTTTTCTGGAAATCCCTCATATTTATCTATGGCCCATTCAATATCCATAAATATACCATAGTGTTTTTCAATTTTTAGGGCATAGTCCACAAGTACTTCTATTTCTGCTGTACTTAATGAAGGTCGCTTCCTAAATTGCGGGAATACGGGAAGTTCCTTTACTGTTCCTGTAGAGGGGTCCCAATCCATTCTTATATCTTTTTCAGCTAGTTGTTTCTTTAGAACCTTTTTAGTGTTCTTATCTACAACAAAGTGATCTGGAATAACTCTGCCGCTCACAACAGCTTCTCCTAATCCCCAAGTTCCTTCAATTACTATCTCATTTTCATTGCCAGTGATAGGATTCACAGTAAACATAACACCCGCAGCCTTAGAACGGACCATGGCTTGGACAACCACTGCCATGTATACATTTCTATGAGGAATGTTCATTTGGTTTCTGTATACAATGGCTCTTGGAGTATAAAGGCTTGCCCAGCATTTCTTCACGTGTTCAATTACACTCTCTGGGGTGGATACATATAGGTAAGTATCTTGCATACCTGCAAAACTAGCACTTGGCAAATCTTCAGCAGTTGCTGAACTTCTTATTGCTACTTTTGTGTTCTTCTCATTTTTTATTTCACAGAGTTTTTCATATGCTTCTATAATCTCTCTTTCTAGGTCTTTGTTTGGGTGGGCAGACATTATCATGTTTTGTATTCTTTTAGCGGTTTCTTGGATTTCTGAAATCTTGGTTATATTTTTTGTTTTATCTAAGAGAGTTTGGAGTTCGTCCCAAATACCACTTTCACGCATAAACTCTTTGAAAGCGGTGGAGGTTACTACAAACCCTTCAGGAACTCTAACTCCTATGG
>QMUE01000193.1 GCA_003663535.1 Thermococci archaeon | reverse complement strand
GCAGAAAATCCAATTCCTTCTTCATTCCCCATAGCCAAAGCGGCCCCACCAAAAGCCCCGCTTTGAGATATTAAAGCAAGTCCTCCCTTATTAACTCGTACTTCAAAAGAGCCGAAGAAATTGACGTGAACTCCAAAAATTCCCGCACAATTGGGCCCGATAACTTTAACTCCTTTATCTCTTGCTTTTTCAATGAGCTCCTTTTCGAGGTCCACATTACCTACTTCGCTGAATCCGGCACTTATTACGACAGCTCCTTTAATCTTGTCACCGATTTCATCAATTAATGGAGGCACAAACTTCGCGGGAATAGCTATTATAGCAACATCAACATTTTTCTCCAGTTTTTTCTCGACTTTGAGTCTTACATTTGCAATCTCTACATCTCCTCCTTTTGGGTTTACAGGTGTTACATCCCCTTCAAAGCCTCCCTCAATAATATTTCTCAAAATTTCATATGCAATTGCACCTTTTTTGAAAGATCCGAATACTGCCACTGATGAGGGATAAAAAAAGAACTCCATCCCTTCACCTCCAAAAGTTTTTCAAATAGCAATACAAAAATTTATTGGTGTGCACAGAAGAACATGATGTGATACAGATGAGAAGCTATAAAAAGGTCGTTGTAGGTGGAACCTTTGATAGGTTGCACTTGGGCCATAAAGCTCTTCTTAGAAAGGCCTTTGAGGTAGGTAGGTACGTTTATGTTGGCATAACATCTGACGAGATGATAAAGGACAAGCCGTATGCAGAAAAAATCCTTCCTTATGATATCCGTTTAAGTGATCTATTGAAGTTTTTTGAGGTTAATGGGTATAGCGATTATCGAGTAATAAAAATTAACAGTGCTATAGGGTTTGCAGATAAAATACGAAGTTTGGATGCTATAGTGGTAAGTGAAGAAACCTACAAAGGGGCTCTCTTAGTTAATAAAGCAAGAAAGGAGAAGGGATTAAAACCTCTTGATATAGTTACAATAAGCATAGTTAAAAGCAAAGTTGGAGGTAAAATAAGCTCTTCCTTGATAAGAGCAGGGTTAATAGATCCTTTTGGCAATCCAAGGAGGTGAAATAGTGAAGAAAGTTGTAACAATTGGTGCTGGACTTGGAGGTCTTTTAACCAGTGCTTTTTTGGTTAAAAATGGATATGACGTCACAGTTTTAGAAAAATCTCCCTTTGTGGGTGGAAGATTTACCAACATTACATACAAGGGGTTTCAACTTTCAACAGGTGCTCTTCATATGGTTCCCCACGGTGAGAACGGTCCGCTTGCCCATCTATTAAAGCTTCTCAATGCAAATGTGGAAATAGTAAACTCAACCCCCAAAGGAAAATTCTTCATAGATGGAAAAATATATCACTACAGGGAAGGCTGGAAGTGTCTAAGCCTAAAAGAGAAGGCCAAAGCCATGAAGCTCTTAGCAGAGATAAAGGCCAATAAACTCCCAAAGGGGGAGGAAGCTCATCTCAACTCATGGGAATGGTTAAGTGAAAAGATAGGAGAGAATGAATTCGCATACCTCTTCATAAAAAGCTTTCTTGGATGGGCAGTTAGTCTAGCTCCCGAAGAAGTTTCTGCAATAGAATTGGCTAAGGAAATCAAGGCAACTTTAAAATGGGGTGGACCAGGCCTTATAAAAGGTGGATGTAAGGCGGTTAGTGAAGAACTTGCAAAGATTGTGAGAGAAAACGGAGGGAAAATAATCACAAGGAAGAAAGCGGTGGAAGTGGATGATGAGAGAGTCATAACTGCAGATGGAGAAGAATACCTTTATGATATTCTCATTTCGAATATTGGTATAAGAGAGACGGTGGAGCTTTTTGGACGGGATGAATTTGATAGGAATTACTTAAAGAAAGTTGATTCTCTAAAGCCTGCTGAGGGCATTAAAATTAATGTAGCCCTAAAAGGGGAACCAAGAATAGGGAATACGCTTGTGTTTGCCCTAGATACCAAGAGGATAAATGGTTATAATGAACCTTCATCTCTTTCTCCCCAACTCGCAAGGAAGGGATACACTCTTGTAATGACCCACCAGGCCTTAAAAAGCAGAGATATAAAGAAAGAACAGAGACTTGGAATTGAAGACCTTCACTACCTCTTTCCAGACCTTGAAAAGAATGGAGAAGTCTTGATGGTTCAGACATATCGTGATGGGAATCCAGTTAATAGGATTGCCTCAGGGCAGCATGTTGAATTTCCAATGGAGAATGTTTACATTGTAGGAGACGCTAATAAGGGTGAAGGTGGTATTGAGGTTGAAGGAATTGCCTTGGGAGTAATGAAAACTCTCCAAAGTCTGGAAATGGGGAATTTTGCTGAATGGTACCTCTGAAGGCCTTTAGAAACCGACTTGGTTTACTATTTTTATATTTGTAAAGTGATTCAAGAAAAATTCGAAATTTTTTTCTATAAAATTTATTTTAGCACTAAGAAACTCTTTTAATCCTTCAGTGTCTAATCTTATGCACTAGTGATGGGGGGATTATGAATGAGGAAAAGGGTTGTCATAGCTTTAGGCGGGAATGCCATTCTTCAAAGGGGCCAGAAGGGTACTTATGAAGAGCAAATGGAGAATGTGAGGAAGACTGCAAGGCAGATTGTTGATATTATTCTTGATAATGAGTATGAAGTGGTTATCACTCATGGTAATGGTCCTCAAGTTGGGGCTCTTCTTCTCCAACAGGATGCTGGAGAGCACGTGCATGGAATTCCTGCTCAACCTATGGATGTTTGTGGTGCAATGAGTCAGGGTCAAATAGGTTACATGATTCAGCAGGCAATAATGAATGAATTGAGGAGGAGGGGTGTTGAACGGCCTGTGGCGACTATAGTCACCCAAACTATTGTGGACAAGAATGATCCCGCTTTTCAGCACCCATCAAAGCCAGTTGGGCCCTTCTATGGTGAAGAGACTGCTAAAAAACTCGCTAAGGAGAAGGGTTGGGTGGTTATAGAGGATGCTGGAAGGGGTTGGAGGAGGGTTGTTCCATCACCAGATCCAAAGGGACATGTAGAGGCTCCCATAATCCAAGATCTTGTTGAAAAAGAATTTATAGTGATATCTTCAGGTGGTGGAGGAATTCCTGTTGTAGAGGAGAATGGCGAGCTTAAGGGTGTTGAAGCAGTTATTGACAAAGATCTGGCAGGGGAAAGGCTTGCTGAGGAAGTTAATGCTGATATTTTCATGATTCTTACGGATGTCAATGGGGCCGCCATCGATTATGGTAAACCTAACGAAAAGTGGCTTGGAAAGGTTACTTTGGGAGAAATAAAGAGGTACTATGAGGAAGGGCACTTCAAAAAGGGCAGCATGGGGCCAAAAGTACTTGCAGCAATAAGGTTTATTGAGTGGGGTGGGGAGAGGGCAATAATAGCAGCACTGGATAAAGCTGTTGAGGCCTTGGAAGGCAAAACAGGGACCCAAATAATAAGATAACTTTTTAACTTTTCTATATTTTCATTAATGTCGACGTTACCCAGTATTAGACAACTTTTTTGTTTTTATTTACCAGAAGTTTTAAAAACATTAGGTTATAATAATTCAATAGAAGGGCAATGTGAGGTGAGACTATGGACCCGTTTAGTGGAATAGTAGGATCTTTGATATGGTGGATATTCCTCTTCTACTTACTCATGGGTCCACAAATTCAGTACAGGCAATTACAAGTGGCAAGAACAAAACTATTGGAAAAACTAGCAAGAAAAAGAAACTCTACTGTAATCACAATGATACACAGACAAGAAAGCATAG
>QMUE01000192.1 GCA_003663535.1 Thermococci archaeon | reverse complement strand
ATTCTCCTTTATTCCAAAAAACGCCTCTAAGAGTCTTTTAGCAAATATGGTCCCAATTATTTTCGCTTTGTATCCATTCACTTCCAAAACTTTTGGTAATGCTCCACTATGGTCAGGTTCCATGTGATGAACAACTATGTGAGTTATCTCCTTCGGATCAACAATGCTAGAAAGTGCCTCAAAAAATTCTTTCGTATAATCTTTTTTCCAAGCATCAAAAAGGATAACAGCATCATCAGTTTTCATGAGATAAGCGTTGTAAGTTATTCCCTCTGGGATATCCCAGGTCGCCTCGAAGTACTTTATCTGGTCATCATCAATCCTCAAAAGGTAGAGTTCCGGCCTTTCTAAAAGCTTTTCAATCCAAACCTTTGGCATTTTTCATCATCCCAATTTAGTTCAGAAATCAAAAATATAAAAGGTTTTTCACTTTTCAAAAAACTCAAATACCTCAAGAATTTGGTGACCTACCCGCCCTGAAGGGCGAGATTTTCGAAAAGAATATAATGCTGTGGAAACGTCGCCATATCCTCCAAAATCTACATCTTCTGGGAAAACTCTCTCACAAAGAAGAGAGCCTTAAAACTAACTCGGCTTTTTCATAGTACTCTTTAAGCCGTTTCTTTACTTCCTCTTCTCCCCCTAAAACAGGCCATAAAATAGAATCAATGTGCAAGGGGGGAATGTTAACCTCCGGAGCTATTTCTCTCCAAAACTTTACCGGGTCCTGCGAGGTGAGTCTTTTTGTATAATTTTCGATTCTAAAGTCTTTGGGAATATCAATCTCCATGGGATAAGGAATGAACTCCCCAAAAACTATTCTTGATGCGTAACCAAACATTTTAACTGCAAACACTATTGTTTTAGCTTCCCCTTTACTCCTCATTACCCTCGCAAGATCATTTCTAAACTTCACCATATTGCGATAATAATCCATCAGATCTTTTACCGTCAAGATGTCTAGAAAAGGCTCCAACTTTTCAAGACGTTTTAGTTTTGGCTGTAGTATCCTCTTATTGGTTTTTGACTTTGGCAGAAATTCAAAGTATGCTCTCAAAATTCCCTCTTTTGGTGGATTTTGGGAAAAATAATGTGAAAATTCCAGCCACCACTGCTCCCCCTTACCAGAGAGCTGATAACTAACAATAGAATTCGATATAACAAGCTTAATGAAGAGTTCATCATCGCCAAGATTCTTATGGAGATTTTTTAATGCTAAAAACTGGAGATCCACTTTTTCTTCGATAATTCTCGCGCATTCAATCCCCAGTTCCATAAGGATATTTTTAAGTGCCTCAACTTTCAACGCTTCCACCAAAACAGAAAGGGATAAAGGACTTATAGAGTTTGCGAAAAGGAAAGGGAACTAGTCAACTTTTTTCTCTTCTTCAGTCTCTTTCTTTTCTTGTGACTTAGGTTTTGCTGGTGGTTTAAGACCATAGCCGAGTATCTTAAATTCAAAAGTGCTCCCATCCCTAAGAGTATATCTAACTTTCCCATCTTCAAGATATTCAATCTCAGCTAAGGGATGCCTGTAGTCTTCGAATTTTCTCACCATATCTTCCGGCAATGGAATCCAGTCAAAGAGCTCAAGTTCTTCTTCTTTCCACTCTGTAGTTAAGATATAGTGCTCAACATGGCCCAATGCTCCAGTAGGACATACATCAACACAGAACTGACAGAAGGTACATCTTCCATAGTCTATCTTTGGATGAGCTCTTTTTTCTCCCTCAATCCATGTCATCTCTATAGCCCTTGCGGGGCATATCTGACCATACATATTACAACCAATACATGTCTTCCAGTTGAGAGTATGGAATCCACGGTATTTTTCAGCAATTTGTGTGGGTTCATAGGGGATTTTTATAGTTACAGACTTTTTGAAGAGATATTTTAGACTAAGCTAGGGTTTCAAGAAAGAGGGCCTCTTCTTAACCTTCTCCTCAGGTGCAATTTTAAATTTAGCTTCACTCATTTTTCATCACCTGTCTATGTCGGGTGGACAGTTCCCTAAGGTCATCAATATAACTGGCACGTCTGCTATTCTAACCCCCACTAAAAGCTGCTCTATTACTCTAATTTCATGGGATATGCTTGGACCTCTTATCTGAACTCTGTAAGGCTTGTTTCTTCCATCGCTTACAACATAGGCTCCAAAATCTCCAGTAGTAGCTTCTACATGAGCATGAGCATCTCCTGCAGGAACCTTAAATCTTGGGAGGGCCTTTAATCTTGGATCTTCAACTTTATAGGGGCCATCTGGCGGGCCCATCTCAAGAAGCTGTTCGAGGATGTAAAGATGCTTAAACTCCTTATATTACATGGTTTACATGATATAACATCTTCAAAATAAATTTAAGAAGAATTAAAAAAGCATCAGTAAATTGAAATCCTTTTAACCCCTTCAAGTTTGGAGAGTTCATTTATCAATTCTCCAGAAATGGGCTTTTCTGTGATTATTGTAAGTGTAGCCTCAGGATATAGTTCGGGGTCTTCCGCAACCACCTGTATAATGTTTATGCCCCTGTCAGCAATCTTAGATGCAACTTTTGCAAGGATTCCTATGGCCCTTGGTTCGGGTTCGATCTCTATTACTCCATATCCAACGTGTCTCCCCACAAACTTCATGTGAACTGTAGGTTCTAGGTTGGTGTAAACTTCCTTAAGCTCTGGAATTTTAAGGATCATGGTTACTGTTTCCTTAACCACCCTTCTATCCACGTCAAGAGCCTTTGCTATTTTTGTGTAAGGAACCTCTATTTCTCCACATTTGACCTTCATATCATCTGAAACCTTCAGTCCATGTTTTAAGAGGAGTTTCGCTATCTGTTTTCTAACAGGATACTCATCAAAATAATGTTCAAGTTTCCCCCACATTGCCTTCACCTCTGTCCATAATAGTCCATCACTACACCTTTTGTTACAAAAGTATTAAAATGTTTCCATGCGGTACTGTGCTCACTTAACCGATTTATAAATATTGCTAAAAGATTTTTAAAGAAACTATTTTAACGAAACACATGATAAAAATAAAACCTCCACACTCATATTTTGAAGAAGACGAGGATAATATAAGGATAGTCTGGAGAAACACTTTATATGCTGATTTTGAGAAAAATCTTCTTGAGAGGGCTATAAAAAGAAAGTTCAAGATTAAAGTAGAGTTAAAAGTCGAAGATGGATATCTTAGGATAAATTCTGAGAATAAAGAGCTGGGGAATTTTATAATCTTTTTAATTCAAAGTCATTTGAGGGAATTCTTAAGAAACAAATATACAAAAAGGAGAGTTCTTTATATCCATGAAGGAATGAACGTCCCGCTTTTAGGATATAATGCATTTGGATTGATAGATCGAGGAACAAACTTAATTCAGGTTAGAGGCTCCACAGGGTGTAACGTTTCGTGTATTTTCTGTTCTGTAGATGAGGGGCCATATTCAAGAACTAGAATTCTTGACTACGTCGTAGATGTAGATTATTTACTAAAATGGTTCGATGAAATCGCCCAGTTTAAAGGAAAAGGGCTTGAGGCCCATTTGGATGGCCAAGGGGAACCTTTACTCTACCCATTCATTGTGGAGCTCGTCCAGGGGCTTAGGGAAAATCCAAATGTTAACATTATCTCAATGCAGAGCAATGGGATTCTGCTCAATGAGAAGTTAATTGAAGAGTTAGCAGAGGCTGGGTTAGACAGAGTAAATCTCTCCATTCACTCTCTCGATCCAGAAAAAGCCAGAATGCTTATGGGGATGAAAAATTAT
>QMUE01000191.1 GCA_003663535.1 Thermococci archaeon | reverse complement strand
GTTTCACTCATTCTAGATCACCTCATTTATATTAAAGAAATTTCATTTAAAATTCTTTTCATATGTTCTTGTTGCCAACTTTTGGTTTGAGGACAAAAATGTTCCAAAAACTTTAAATTTCATTCACATGATCCTCTTTCGATGCACATGTTGTTACTGAGAAACGTCACCTACTCTGCAAATGGCAGAAAAATATTAGAAAGAATCAATATGCGCTTCAAGGAGGGTATGAGTTACTCTATTCTCGGCCCCAATGGTGCTGGAAAGTCCACACTAGCTTATATTCTAATGGGGGTTATAAAGCCAAGTGAAGGTAGAGTCTTTATGGGAGATAAGGATATAACGGAGGTAAATATAACCGAGAGAGCCAAATTAGGTATTAACTTACTATGGCAAGAACCGGCCCGCTATGATGGGATTGCCGTTGAGGAGTATCTCACACTTGGAGGAAAACTAAATGTGGACAAAGAGGAAGTGAGAGAAGTTCTTGAGATTGTGGGTCTGCCATATGAACTCTATCATTCCAGGTTTGTTGACAAGAGCCTCAGTGGAGGGGAAAGAAAAAGAGTCGAGCTTGCATCTATTCTTCTCTTAAAACCAAAATATGCAATTCTTGATGAACCCGATTCTGGCCTAGACATAACTGTAACTGAGTTGATAGACAGAACCTTAGATTATTTGAAAAGGATTGGAACAACAATAATTCTAATCACTCACCATGAGGACATTGCAAAGAAGACAGAGTTTAGTTACTTTGTGTGTAGTGGAAAAGTCGTGAGAAAAGGGTTCTCTGATGAAGTAGTTGAATACTACAAGAGGGCTTGTGGAAGGTGCCCGCTTTTGGAAGTGATGAGATATGGTCATCAAGATGGATCGAGTAAAGGAATATGAAGCCTTGGTAAATATCTATGAGAAGGAAGGCTTGGATACATCTCTCTTTGGTGATAGGATAGCGGCGATAATCATAAGCGGGGAGAGAATAGTAGGATTAAACAACGTTGAGGGTGTTGAGATAGTTGGTGAGGAAATAGAAAATGGTGTGAGAGCGGAGATAAAAATAAAGGATAACATTGAACTTCCTTTTCCTATTCATTTGTGTACAGGATTTTTGAAAAGTGAGGGTTATCAGAGAGTTGTTTTTGACATAATTGTGGGAAAAGGCTCAAAAGTTAAATTCCTCTCTCATTGCATCTTCCCGTATGCCAAAGATTTTACCCATGATGCATATGCAAAGATTAGGATCGATGAAGGAGCATTCGTAGTCTATGAAGACGAACACGTGCACGGAGAAGGCGTAAGGATGATCAGCAAAACCGAGGTTAAAGTAGGGAGGAAAGGAAGGTACATGGGGAAATTCTCCTTAATAAAACACCGTGCTAAAGAGCTTAAACTTGAAATGAGGGTTGATCTAGATGATTATGCTGTAACAGAGCTTGTTTCCAAGGTAAAGGCTATTAAAGATGATTCTGTTGAGGTTAAGGAAGTGGCATATTTAACCGGAGCTCATTCACGGGCAAACTTAAAGACCACTGTGATAGCTTTTGATAATGCAAAGGCAAATGTTGTAAATGAAGCTTACGGCCTTGGAGAATACTCAAAAGGCCATGTAGAGTGCCATGAGATAGTCAAGGGCGAAGCTGACGTTCAGACTGTGCCGCTCCTAAGGGTGAAGAACGATAAAGCTGAGCTTACTCATGAAGCTTCAATAGGAAGGATAAATGAGGTCCAGTTGATGCAGCTCATGGCAAAGGGATTAACCGAGGAGGAAGCGGCGGAGCTGATAATTAAGGGGCTTCTAAGGGAATGAAGGCTCAAAGAATTAAAAAAGAAAATCATTCGAGCAGCATGTGCTTTATGGTTTTCACCCCCGTGACCAGCCATATCGCAAGGAGCAGCCAGTAGAGGACGAAGCCGAAGCTGTCTATGACCCCTATGCCAAAGGCCGTGCCAACGTTATGGGTTGCGCTGACGTAAGCCCCGAGCGGGAAGATGAAGGCCCACCAGGCGAGGCTGTAGGGAAGGGTAAGCTTCCTGATGTAGTGGAGCGTCATTATTACCGCCATCACCAGCCACCAGACGCCGAAGCCCCAGAGGATTAAACCGAAAGCGAAAAACGGTTCTTTAACCATTATGAATTCGCTGGACTTGACAAGTGCGTAGAGCGTTGAAGTTCCGGCACCGATTGGACCGAGGTTTATCCATACTGCCGGCGCCATCTCGCAGGGCATAGGCTCATGCCTTATGAAGCGGAAAAACACTATTGCGAAGAGGCCCAGGTACAGGAAGAAGCCCGCACCCCAAGCAAAGTAGTTAACCGCGTAAGCAATCTCTTTGGCGGTTCCGGAGAAGCTTGGGATTAGCCCCGCACCCCCCAAGGGAATTACAATTAACCCGACAGGGGGAATAAACCATGCGGGGGTAACCACCTTGAGGTCTATTTCCTTCTCCACGAACATCAGATAAGGAATGAGCAGGGAAAAGAATATTGTGAGAGTGGCTCCGGGAATCCAGAATGCCTTTGCGATGGCAGTTTTTTTAAGTATAAGCAGATAATCGGCCGAAAGGACAAGCATGGCCACAGATATCGTCCCATAGAAATGAGATACAACCGGATGTTTGAGGTCTTCTAAGGCGTTTTCCGTGTACTTCACCCATCTGAGGAGCCATGGAATCAGCAGGATGAAAAAGAGTCCCGTGTTGAGATACGTCAGGACAATGGCCAGGGTTTTAAGCTCCGGAAGCCTCTGGGAGTACGCAAAACTGACCAGTGTAAGAGCCCCTGTTCCCATAACGCTCGCGAACCAGCTCGGCGCGAAGTCCTTTATGTTCACCTTCATTTGTTTCACCAAAAGAAGACATCATATGAAAAAATTTAAAGATTTTTTGAACCTTAAGTTAAGAACCAGCATGATACAAGGGAAAGCTTTTCTTCAGCCTTTTCTTGCTCTGGTAATACTAAGGATATGATCAGGCATGAAGTCTTTCTTTGATGCCTCCTTCTTCCATCTCTAGGAGTTTCTCCCCGGACATCTCAACGGCACTATAGTAGCTTGGGACGTAAAGCACCGGAAGACGCATGACAACGCTCTCATCAACCCAGTTGACCTCACTTACGCCAGTTGGTTTTCCATGCTTCATTATGTCCTCCCATACACGCTTGTTTATTATGCAACCGGGATCATCTCCCATGATGTCAAGAGTGTAATGATATGCTCTGGCACGACATCCGCCGCAAATATTTTTATATGGACAATTTTTGCATTGACCGGTGAAGCTGTTCCTGTTCCTCAGGAGGTTAAATATTCTGCTGGTCTCCCATATCTCCTTGAAAGGCTCTGTTCTAATATTGCCTACGGGCAAAGGAAGGAATACACATGGTGTAACTGTTCCATCGGGTTCTATTCCTGCATATATTCTTCCGGCACCACAGCCACCTATAAACTCGGCCAGGGTTCTAACTGCGTTGCTTTCCCCGATATAGAAGTGGGCTGGCGTTACATTCTTTCCCTGGGATTCGAGGAGTGTAACACGGGCATATTGAGGTGCCGTGGTCAGTATCTCCAGCTTCCGCTTTTTCATCTGATGATACACTTCCTTCATGAATTCCTCGCGCTCTTCCGGCGACAGGTCGGTCTTTATCATTTCCTCTGCTCTGCCAGTGGGCACGAGATTGAAGAATATAACACGTTTAACACCAATATTTTCCGCCAGGTCGAGAATGCCATCTATCTCCTCTTGTCTTACTTTATTGGAGGGCTAAAAAGTGGT
>QMUE01000190.1 GCA_003663535.1 Thermococci archaeon | reverse complement strand
GGCCAAGTCCTCTCCACTTATCCCCTCTTCCCCTTACCGGAGCTTTTTGTGGATATGGCCCGGTTGAATACACCCTTTTATGTTCTCGCTTCACTTATGGCCTCATTTATCGTGGGAATATCCGCGAGAACGGAAAGGGACTTGGGAGTAGCATTGAGCATCTATGCTCTTCCTTATTCCAGAAGAGCTATTTTGACAGCCAAATTCTTTTCGAATTTTCTTCTGCTTGTTATGTATTCCTTGGCGATTCATATTCTCATGTTTATCCTCCACTTCTCTGGAACTCTTGAAGGAGCTTTAGGGGCTCTAACTGCTGGCATTCCATCCTTAATTCTTTTTTATGCCGTCTTTATGTGCTATATTGTCTCAATATCCTCTTTCATTGCCATTTCCTCCCCAAACACATACGTAGCAATCCTAGCCTCATTTTTGGCTTTATATTTTCCTGTTCTGGCGAACATTGGATGGCTAGTGCCAACAATCGGCACCGATCTAAATGCCCTCAAAACCCCAGCTTTTCTTTCTGTCATATTTTTCATCGCTTATATCCTTATGGGAGAACGGAGGGATGTTAGATGAGGCTTTTGAAGTTCTTTCTTTTGTCTCTTCTGGTCGCAATTTTCATCTCTCTACTATTTCAGATGAGGTTCTCCACCAATGACCTCTCATATCCTCCAATCAGCATAGGCGGGAATATGAAATATGGAATGGTTTACTCCCCTTCCGCAGCTTCAGTTAAAGTATCCTTCTCATGCTCAAATAAAACCCAAATATTTGTTAGAGACGTGGAAGAAAATGCCGCCATTTATACCGGAACTGTCTATGGGAGCGATTTAGTCCCCCTGATTTTTCCACATCCCGGCCATTATGAATTTTCCTTAAATTCCACCGAGGTGCACTGTTCAATAATTGTAAAACCCACAGAGGCCGGCTTCCCTGCTGGAAACTGGAACGCCCACTTCATCTTGGGCTCTTTAATTGCCCTTTCGCTGGCTTTCCTAATTTGGAGGGATGGGCGTGATAGTTGAAGCTAAACACCTTCAGAAAAGGTTTGGCCCAATCGTAGCTCTGGACGATGTAAATATTAAAATCCCCGAAGGTCTGACCTTAATCTTGGGCCCCAACGGGGGAGGGAAATCAACATTCATGAAGCTTGCCCTTGGTCTTTACAGACCGACTGGGGGAGAAATAAGGCTCTTGGGGAGGAATCCATGGAAGGAGGCAAATGTACGAAAAAATGTGGGGGTTTCTTTTGACCCTCCTGCACTCCCAAAATTTGTGAGCGGTAGGGAATGGTTATCTTTTCTGGCCGAGGCTAAAGGTGTGGATGCCGAAGAGGAAATAGCCAAAGTCTCCGAAATGTTCAATATGGGGGCCTTTCTAAACCGGAGAATAGATAGATATTCTTCAGGAATGCTCAAGCGTCTGAGCATTGCCCAAGCTTTTATCGGAGAACCCAAGGTAGTGTTTCTTGATGAACCCCTAGCCAACATAGATTTCGAAAGTGCTGGACAGATTATCTCAATCCTCGCTGAAAAAAAGGAGGGTGGAACGAGCTTCATAGTAATATCTCATATCTGGGAACCATTTATGGAACTGGCAGATTACGTGGTGGTACTAAGTGCGGGTAAAGTCTATTTGGCTGGTGGAGCGGAAGAGGTGAGGGGGAGCCTGGAAAAGTTATTTAAATCCCCAAAATCTTTCCATCGGGGTCTCTCTTAAACCTCCCTAGTTCGGTTTCCTTCAATAGTTCATTACCTCTAGGACTCTTGCAGTCAAGGTGGATAAGAGGACTCTTCTGGAGGACATTCCAAAAAGCGCTACCGTCATAGTCGTGAACAATAACGAAGGGCAGGAAAATGCAAAATACCCACAAAAGTCAGATTCTCAATTGATGCAATTGGCATAGAGCTCTCGAGCATAGCAAATTTGAACTTTTCCGAAAGTGTTTTGTATGGCCTCATACTAATAGACTAGAGTGAGTGTAATGAGAGCATACATAACAATGCTTGGAAGATCCACTTGGGCCCTAGTAAACACTTACTATGCTGTAGTTATGAATGGATACAAGCCCGATAAAATCTACATTTTTCTAGAAAATACTAATAAGGAAAAACTCCCTCAGACTGTTGAAGCTTTAAAAATAATATCTGAAGCATATGGTTTTTCACCCAAAATCCACTGGGAAATTATTGAAGAAGACAACTTTCTTGAAGCTGATGAAAAAATTGGAACTCTCTTAAAGACTTTGAAAGAAAAAGGACATGAAATATCAATAGACATCACCCCTGGAAGAAAAGTTTTGGTTGTTGGAGCTGCTATCCATGCACTTCCACTGGAAGTGAAGCACCTTTTCTACCTCTCCCTTAGAAACCTTGAGCATGCCAACCGACCATACATGATGATCCCCCTTCACATCCAAAGGTTGAAAGACTTCATGGAGGGTCGTAGATGGAAGAAATTATAGAAAAATCAGAACTGCAAATTTTAATTAACTTGCTTCAAAGCAAAGACAAAATTAGAGCAAATGCTCCCCTATACGCAATTCCCCTCCTGGAGGCCTACCCATATAAACAAGGATATCAAATAAATGTTCTTGCAGAGGAAAAGGAATTCCATAAAATTTTAACAAGAAACGAAAGACATTTCTACAATCTCCCAACATACAGAGATTTCTATGAATGCTTTCTGTCAAGCAGTATTATAACATATGCCAATATAGATGAATTTGAAGAAAAGCTGGCCACATATAAGAGTCTGACAAAGAGGATAATATTCTCTCCAGATACAAATCTTCTTTATCATGCTTTTCTCAGCAAAATTAAAGGGGTAGAAGGGGTACAAATAGCAATAGTTGATTTAGTAAAGAAAGAGATAGAGAACGCCATGAATTTTAAGTATACTCCCACCCACCTGCGAGAGTTAAAGAGAATCTTATACAATCCCCACCTACTGCAAGAGTTTAGCAACAGAAGAATGAAAAAATCTCGTAAGGCCACTTATATAGCATTAAGGGAATATGAAAAGATTAAAGACAAAATAATTGAAGTAAAAAGTATTGATGAAAAAACAAATACAAATGATGAATTAATAATTAAAACATTAAAAGAATTCGATCGGAACACTCCTGCTCTGGTAGTCCTTTTAACTGCAGACATAGCGATGACGGATATTGCAAGGATAGAAGGAGTAGAATACTTCCTGTTTGAATACCCACATGAGAAACTTGGTGAACATTATGCTGATGGTTACCAATTTAGAACACTTCTATTCGATTTGGCTGCAGTTTTTGGAGTAATTGAGATAAACAATGTGTTGGTGTTTGGTGAATTCAGAGGAAAGACAAAACTCAATGAGTTAAAGTTAAGATTTATGGATGACACATATCGAGAGTTTTATTTCCACTGGAACCTTTGCAAAAAATTGAACGAATTAAAAATTGAAAGATAATCAAACATAACCAACTTCTTCCTTGGACTGCATTTGCTCAATTATCTTCCCGTTGCTTGCAAGACCCCTTCCGAAAGGGAGGGGATACGCAAGGGGAGGTGGGAGGGAAATATTTAAATACTCTGAAGGTAAACGATATAACGACGACTTGGTAACAGCCGAAAGGCTGGACAACCCGTAAGGGTTGGTGTAAAGTAGCCCCCGATTCCGTGAGGATAGGGGGTAGTGGCCGCGTGAACCGGCCAGTGAGAGTGAGGCTACCGGCAACGGGATGCCAGATGAACTCTCACGAAGCTCCTTGCGTGAGCGAGGAGTAGTTCACTTCCTCATTCATTCCACTTATTGT
>QMUE01000189.1 GCA_003663535.1 Thermococci archaeon | reverse complement strand
TTATGAACCAAGCCGTGAATTATATTATCAAGTACTGTTTGGGGAATAAAATCGGGAATATTGTGATTGGGGAGTTGAAAGAGGCGAAGCAAAGGGCTTCCCTAGGCAAGGTAAACAATAAGAACTTCCAGTACATTCCTTATGGTCTCTTCAAGCAAAAGTTGAAGGCGAAGTGTGAGCGGTATGGAGTTAACTTCATTGAAGTTGATGAGGCGTACACGAGTAAAGCGGATGCTTTAGCTTTAGAATCATTGGTAAAGAGGGGGAAGTATTGGGGTAAGAGGATCTGTAGGGGTTTGTATCAGTCTTCGACTGGAGTTTTGATTAATGCTGACGTGAATGGTGCTTTGAACATTTTGCGGAAAGTAGCCGGCGATTCCTCCATTAAGAGGATAGCCGGTAGTGGCCGTGTGAACCGGCCTGTGAGAGTGAGGCTACCGGCAACGGGATGCCGAATGAACTCTCACGAAACCCCCGTTAGGGTGGGGTAGTTCACAGAAGCATGGCTGTGAATGTGGATATGGAAAGCTTCAAAAAGAAACTTGAATTTTTAGCGGAAGAGGAAAGGAAGCATGAAATACTCTTGAGAAAGCTTTATGCTCAAACATTTCCGGGAGAAGAACTAATATTTCCCAAAGAGCAGGTGGAGTCGGAGTTAAAGCCCGTTGCAAGTAAGTGAGAAAATTCAAGACATAATTGATCCCGTCCGGTGGGCAATGAAATCTGAGGACATAGCAAGCAAATTGTATGAAACACTAGAAAATATGGCGGACACGGAAGAGAAGAAGAGACTTATGCGTTCTTTGAGTGATATGGAGAAAGGGCATTACTACACACTTAGAGCAGAGTATGAACTTCTTCTGAACTGGGAAATGTATAGTCAGATGATGCACGTTGGCCCTTGAATTTTTCTTTATTAAGAATCTTTATATACTTGGAGTCCAAATATATTAGGGTGGCCTAAAATTGTTAGAGAATTTTGTTGTCTCATTAAGTAATTACCTGTTAACCCTTTCCAATGGTAATTTAATGATAGTTGCTTTTTATGCTGGACTTTTCGTTGCATTGATGACAACTTTTGGCGCATTGCTTGCTATATTCTCAAATAAAATGCCAGATTGGGGGATAGATGTAAGTTTGTCCTTTGCTGCTGGAGTTATGATAGTGGCAAGCTTTACCAGTTTAATCCTGCCGGCTATTGAATCTACAAGTAGTTTTACTCCAGCAGGAATTGGGATACTTTTAGGGATATTGCTTATCTATGCTATAGACAGGTTTATACCTCATGAACACCTGGTTAGGGGGTACGAGGGTCCGAAAGAGCTTAAGGATAAGCTTAGAGTGGTTTGGCTCATAGTTCTTGCTGTTGTAATTCACAATCTTCCTGAAGGCCTTGCAGTGGGCACTTCAATAGTCTTTGATCTAAGGACCGGCATTATCACAGCTATAGCGATAGGTATTCAAGATTTTCCTGAGGGAGCGGTGATTTCTCTCCCTCTTGCAACTCTCCAAAAGAAACGGCTCCAACCAATTCTAATGGGGAGTTTAAGTGGTGTAGCGGAAATGGTCATGGTGCTTGTTGGTGCACTCTTCTTTACAACATTTCGCAGTCTCCTCCCTTACGGTTTGGGCCTAGCAGGGGGTGCAATGCTTTACGTAACTGTGAAAGAAATGATTCCGGAGATATACAAAAGGGAGGAAAATGAGCTTTATGTAACCCTTGGATTCTTCATTGGCTTCTATGTAATGCTCTTCTTGGATTCTATGCTAGGTTAGTTCGAACTCTATACTTTTACTTTTAATTTTTCGAAAAGTTTATTAAAATGCTCGAACAATATAGTAAAGGTGTGTAAGAATGCACAAATTAGTTGCTTTGATTGTAGGAAGCTTGGTTTTGGTTTCTTTTCTAAGTGGGTGCATAAGTGAAAAAAAAAGAAGTCCCTACAATAGTTATTGGCTCTAAACCATTCAGTGAACAGTACATTTTGGCCCATATGATAGCTCTCCTCTTAGAGAATAATGGCTATAAGGCTGAGGTAAAAGAGGGGCGTTATCGTGGTGGGGATTGAACGAATTTTGAGTGCTTTCAGTGAACACCTTGTTCTAACGTATCACTCTTTGTAAGTATCTCAGTTGGAATTCCTCTTGCAGTACTGGCACTTAAAAGCAAAAGACTTGCATCGATCATAATGGGGTTTGCGAACTTGGTACAGGCCATTCCCAGCTTTGCTGTTGTTGCAATAGTGGTGCCACTTCTTAGCATAGGGTTCACTCTTGCACTCTTTGCAATATTTCTCAGGGTCCTGCTTCCAATAGTCAAAAACACCTATGTGGGTCTTAGTGAGGTAGGTGAAGTTATGATTGATGCTGCTGAGGGGATAGGGTGAACTGAATGGGAGATAATCCGCCATGTTCGTTTTCCCCATGCCTATCCAGCAATGTTTGCAGGGATAAAATTCGCGGCAGTTTTAGCCAATTCAATAGTAATCTTAACAGCTATAATTGGTTCTGGAGGCCTTGGAAGGCTGGTTTTTGAGGGTTTGGCAAGCTTTAACACAGATAAAATCTTAGCAGGCTCAATTCCTGCTATTCTTATGGCAGTTTTTATAGATGTAGGTTTCTCTTATGTTGAAAAGAAGATAACTCCTGAGGGAATTGGGAGTGAATGATACTCTTCTCTAGCTGATCTTCTCCCCGCCCTAAAGGGCAAGGTTTTCAAAAGAAAAGGCCCTTCATTTTCAGAACCACAAATTCTTTGTAGTCCATAACCTTTTCAAAACCCTTTTTGAGGTAGTATGAATAAGCCTCAAGCTCTGGAAAGGTTATCACATACACCTCTTTCCCGAGTTCTTTAAGTCTTTCAACTGCAAATTCAAGAAGCTTTGAACCACATCCTTTACCCTTATATTCTGGGTCAACCATAAAGAACTCTATAAGGCCTGTTTTTTCATTTTTAATATCCTCCGGCACCCACCAGACGTCTTTGCCTTTGAGATTGTAGACAATCGCCACAGTACCTGCTATCTTTCCATCTTCATCCCTCAGAACATATAGCTCATCGAACTCATCTTTGAGTCTGAATTCAAGAAAAGATTCATAGACTTTTTTAAATCTCTCGAAATCATCAGGAGAGGGCTTATTCTCCACCCACTCCAATGCTGGATACGCCCCATTAGTTCCTTGATACACTCTAAAAACAAACCTGAGGAGGTTGTCCTTTATTTTCAAAGGAACGTCAACTTTCTTTATTTGCATGTAATCGCCCCCAAAGTATAACGCTTAACCTCTAAAAATCTTTGCTGCACAAAAAATTAATATTTCCAAAAGCCAAGATCTAAACAGCTGACCTTCTCCCCGCCGTGAACGACGAGGGTTCCAACGAGTTAACCCCTCGCTAAGACGGGAAGGTTTGAGGGGTTTCATTAAAGCTTGTTAATGAGCTTTTCAACCCCTCGGGGAGGGTCTTCCCCCCATTACCCCTACCCCCCGCAAGAGCGGGAAGGCTCGGGGTTATCGTTTTCACGACCTTCTTCAAAATATTGAAAGCTCCAACCAAGTCTGCATTAAAAACAAGCTCTCCCGCGGGACACTTAAATAATCCACGAACAAATCTTGCCCCTTCATGGGGCTTCCCGCAGAGGGGGCAAGTTTTCGAAGTGAAAGCCTCATTCACAACTTCAACGCTAATACCATACTCTTCCGATACTTCTTTAAGACGCTTAATAACGTAATTAAACCGCCAAACGTGGGAAAGGATGAAGTTTTGCTTTCTGCCTTTGTCAGAGTTTCTTGCGATTTCCTTTGGATAACCAACTAC
>QMUE01000188.1 GCA_003663535.1 Thermococci archaeon | reverse complement strand
TAATATCCTATTCAGAAGACCCCTTCCCTAGAGGGAAGATGCCGTGAATTTTATAAAATCCCTTTGGTGGGCCCGCGGGGATTTGAACCCCGGACCTTCGCCGTGTGAGGGCGATGTCATAACCAGTCTAGACCACGGGCCCGCCCAAAACCACAAGTGTCTCTTCCAGTTTGGCTTATAAATTTTTCTAGTGATTATGTATCTAGCATGAAACTTCATAGACTTGACATTTTTAACCTTGCTATTTTATTGTAGAATTTACATTCACCCAAAATTTATTTAATAATTTCCAGAAAGCTTATATATTTGAATGAACTTATATAGACATACAAATGCCATATTTTATCAAGGAGGGAAACGTATGAGGAAAATTATATTTGTTGGTATATTGGTTCTGGCCCTGATGGTAAGCATGGCGCCAGCATCTGCAGTGAGCAATAACTCCCCAAAAAGAGTTTTCGTCCAAATAGACGGACCAATAACTGACGAAGTACTGGCCGAGCTAAAAGCAAATGGAATGAATGTTCTCTACATCTTTAACGAGATCAGATTCGTTGCCGGTATTGCAAAAGACAAAGACCTTAAGAGAATTTCAAAGCTCAAGTTTGTAAAAAGCGTTGGAAAAGATGTGCAGGTTAATGTAACAAGTGAGGAGCTTCTCTCAATGAGTCCCTATGGATTTGGAGATTACACATGGAACCTTGACATGATAAACGTCCCAACGGTGCACGAAGAAATGGGATATACCGGGAAGGGCGTTTATATAGCAGTTCTTGACACGGGCCTAGTTCCCAACTGGAGAGACTACTTTGAGGAAGATAAGATAGCTACAGAGTTTGGAAGAGCTTTCCTAGCGGTGTCACCTAACGCTCACTACAATCCCAATGCATGGGAAGCCGACACTCACAGCCACGGGACGCACGTAACAAGCACAATAATAGGGTTCTGGCTCTATGAGTTCTACAGAGTAAGTGGAGTAGCACCAGATGCTAAGATAATCCCTGTTAAAGTATTACATAACAACGGTCTTGGGTGGTCAAGTGACATCGCCGCTGGAATACTCTACATCGCTGACCTCTACAAGGCTGAGAAAGAGAGCGGTGGAGCAGTTTTACCACCGTACGACGAGATTAATCCAATAGTTATGAGCATGAGTCTCGGTGGACCCGTGTTAAGCCCAATAGAGAAAGAGGCCATTGACTATGCAATAGAAGAAGGAGTCTTCATAGTAGCAGCGGCAGGAAACAAGGGAGAAGAAGGGATGGACTATCCGGGTGCCTATGAACCGGTGATTTCAGTTGGAGCTGCTGGATGGGTTGGAGAATGGATATACAATAACACTTTGAATTACGGATGGTGGAGACTCTCAGACGTCCCGGAGGACTTAATTGGTCAAGTTTACGTAACCGACTTCAGCGGAAGGGAAAAAGAAGACAAAGACCAAGACCTAGATGTCCTCGCCCCTGGAAGCTGGGTACTTGGGCCTTACCTAGCCTACGGAGCAGCTCATCCCCCGTACTGGGCCCAAGGAGTTCCTGGCCAGTACTACTATGTAGGTGGAACATCAATGGCAACACCTCACGTCAGCGGAATTGTGGCCTTAATGCTTGAAAAAGATATGGAAGACGATGTAATAAACCTGAATCAAACGATAGTAGAGAGTATTCTTGAAAGCACCGCAATGCCAATAACATGGAATAGCACCTGGGTAATTGATATAAGCATTCCTGGATTGACATTAATAAAATGGGACCCAGATGCAGTAGGGTCAGGATTAGTGCAAGCAGATGCTGCCATAGGAACAACACCGTGATCCTTTTTATTTTCTCTTTCCCATACCTTTAAATACCTCCCAAGTTAGCTCTTCTGCGGTGAAGACTATGTTAAACACGATGGTTTTGATAAGGACAGACAACTTCGACAAGGCCCTAATAGCATTAGCTGACTTGGTGAGATATGCTGGGATGGAAATACGGGGTAAGCCGAAGATAATACCTCCAGCCCTTTCAGACTGGGCCTTTGAAAAAATTGTAGGAGAAGAACCCAAGAAAAAATATCGGGCTCATGTTGTGGCCCAAGTGGATCTCCCTCCTGCAAAGGCCATAGGGAGATTAAGAGAGATACATCCTCCTGCTCATATAATAGTAATTCCTCCAGATACTCCGGTTCACAAAGAACTCCTTAAACTATGGGGAACATTTGAAGTATTGAGAGGTTTTTATCCACCAAAGAAGGTTCAAGAAGAGGAAATTGAAGAGGAGTAGCTACTTCTTTTTCTTCTTGATTCTAATATTGGCAATATCTCCAAGTGTTGGCTCGTAGTCCTTTGGTATACTCGCCTTCTCCTTCACTTCCTCTTCAACCCTTTCAATAAGCTTTATTTTAAAGTAGCGCTCCAACTTCTTCGCCTCATCTATTGTGGGTATATACTCCCCATGTGCTATTCTTCTGATTAAATTCGTAGAAAGGCCCACCTTATGGGAAAGCTCTTCATAGCTTAACCCGCTTTTTTGAATGGCCTCCCTCACTCTATCCGCATAATCTTCCACTATATCCTCCGTATAAAGTGGTTTCCGCCTTCTTGGAGCTGGTTTAGGTCTTGGTCTTGAAGTGTATCTCCTCCTAGGTTCTCTTCCCGTTGGCATTGGACTCCAAGTGCCGGGTTTTTTCCTACCATATTTTTCATAACATCTGTGACACACTAAAAGCTCAGCGCCTTCTATTTTCACTGTATGGCCTTTACCCCTTATTTCTGCTCCACAGATTTCACAAATTCTTGGTTTGGCTTTTGCCATTAAAATCACCTTCAACTCACTCTACTCTGACTTGAAGGTTAGATTTTATAAACCCATCTGCTAAATTTACCCCCGATGGATATGGATGCAGAAGAGGAGCACAAGAACAATAACAACAAAATCAAGATAGAGAAGCTCAAGAGAATGGATCAAGAGACTCTTGAAACCCTCGTAGAGATTTATATGAGAGGTTACGAAGGGATGAGAGAATACGGTGGTGAAGGAGAAAGTTATGCCAAGCGATACCTTCGCTGGTGCTGGAGCAAGGCCAGTGATGGATTCTTTGTTGCAAAGGGTAGGGATAGAATAGTAGGTTTTATTGTATGCGATAATGATTGGCATAGTCGGTATGAAAACAGGATTGTGGGAGCTATTCATGAGTTCGTAGTTGACAAAGGTTATCAAGGGAAGAATGTTGGAAAGAAATTGATGGATAGGTGTTTAGAATACTTAAGCAAATACAACAATAAAATAGAGCTATGGGTCGGAGAAAAGAACAAAAAAGCAATAGAATTTTACGAGAAACTTGGCTTTAAAGTTGTTGGCAAGAGTGGGATCTGGGTGAGGATGGTAAAAGATCTAAAGATGGAATCAGATACTCAAACAAAAGAAAAACAAGAGAGCTGACCTCCTCGCTGCCATGAACGGCGAGGCTTTCACAAGGTAGAACAAACCACTACTTCAAAAATATAGATAAAGGGAAGAAAAGTCACTTTATCGGAGGCCTGAACTTATAACCATACAAAATTATTCCGTCTTTTTCGAACTCCCTTACCTTTCTCGTGACCATTTCCACTTCCATTTCAAAATCTATCTCTTCTGCATCAATGTCTGTAAGCTGAGCAAGTAGAATTGGGCCTTCTTCAAGCTCAACAAGGGCTATTGGGTAGGGTTTGTAGTATTCATAGCCACTTGGAGGATTCCTTACTATCGTCCAGCTTACTACTTTACCCTTTCCACTGAACTGAAAGTCTTCTATATCCTTACCTCCACATTCAGGACAAACTGGTCTCTTTGGGAAGT
>QMUE01000187.1 GCA_003663535.1 Thermococci archaeon | reverse complement strand
TGTAAACAAGTTTGCTGATGAGCTTGGTCTTAGTGAAAGAACTAGAAGAAAGGCAATTGAGCTTTTAGACCAGGCTTATAACATGGGTCTTACAAGTGGAAAGAGTCCTGCGGGGTTGGTTGCAGCTGCATTATATATTGCAGGGCTTTTAGAGGGAGAAAAAAGGACTCAAAGGGAAGTTGCAGAGGCGGCAAGGGTAACTGAGGTAACAGTGAGAAATAGGTATAAGGAAATGGTTGAAAAGCTTGGATTGAAGCTTCCTATTTAGTCTTTTCATTTAAATTTTTAAAGAGAAAAGATCATTTTTTGAACCATGTATCTAACGTGAATTGCTTTCCAGCTCTTGTTGCCTTTTTGAGCCTTTCTAGACCATTCTTTACTCTTTCTTCGCTAAAGTCATGTTCATCACAAAGGAATTTTATGATGCCATCTTCATTGGGCAACTTCCATTCCAATTTGTAGTCATTTGTTGTAGGTGGATTCAGAAAGAATTCTTTTATTGCATAAAGGTCAACCGGGCTTGTTTTTTGGTATTTCAATAGGGGATCTTTGGAGTGTTTCACCATTTCAAGGGCCTTTTTTGGTCCCAGTCCTTTTATCCCCCCTGGGTTGTAGTCAGTGCCAACGAGTATCGCCAATTCAATGAGTTTTTCTCTTGTTAGTTTCAGCTCTTTCAACACATCTTCAAGGAGTATTAGCTCAGGCCTGACCTCAATGTAGATATCTTTTCCAGGCAGTTTTCTTCTTCCTGTGATGGTAAGGTTTCTCACAAGTTTTGGTGTTCCAAAGAGCAAAGAGTCGTAATCTTGGCTTGCTGAGGCCCAAACATCTCCTTTTGAGGCCATATGGGCAGCTTGTGCCTCACCTTCACTTGGAGCCTGCACCCAGGGAATTCCCATAAGTTCTAGAAGTTTTTTGGCGTCTTCAATTAGAATTTCATTTACCTTTGAAGCTCGTTGGGCGTATTTTTTGGCTTCTTCTAATTCTCCCCTAGCAAGGGCCATTTCCCATTTTTCTAGTGCTTCTTCTCTTGCTTCAGCCCTTTTTTCAAGCTCTTTTTTCTTAAACTCTGGAGGTTTTCCATCAAACACATACGCGGGCTTTATCCCTGCCTCCATTAGGTTTATGGTTCTATAAAACAGTCCCGAGAGATGTGAGGTTATCCTGCCTTTGGAGTCCATTAGAGGAGTGCCATCCCTCTGTCTTATTGTTGAGAGGAACTGGTAAATAGCGTTAAAAGCATCTATTGCAACCTTTCTTCCATTCAGGTTTTCCAGCTCAAGCTCTTTTTTTGATAAGAGCTCACCAATCGGAACTCCCATCACTCACCACCTATCATAATATATAGATGAGCCAATATAAAAAGCCTTTAGGAATCGCAAAGAGATTTGAGACATCATCTGTTCAATATATTGACGAGGTATGATTTAAGCTTTTAGTTTAGTTGTATAATGTGAAGAGTTCCGAATTCATGGTTCAAAACCATTGGTTCCTTTAACAAACGCCGATATCTACGTCGTCAAATGAATAAGGGAAAAGTTATAACTTCTTTCTCGCATTAACCTTTGTAAAGTTCATGAGGTGGGGGAAATGAGCATAGAGGCACTTTTCAAACCTAGGAGCGTGGCTGTTATAGGTGCTTCCGGAAAACCTGGAAAGATAGGATATGCAATTATGAAGAATCTCATTGAGTATGGCTATGAAGGCAAAATATACGCTGTTAACGTCAGAGGCGGGGAAATAGAGATTAGTGGAAGGAAATTCGAGGTTTACAAGAGTATTCTTGATATCCCTGATGAAGTGGACATGGCTGTTATAGTTGTTCCTGCTAAGTTTGTCCCACAAGTTGTGGAAGAGTGTGGAAAGAAGGGAGTCAAAGTTCTCCCAATTATCAGTTCGGGGTTTGGAGAGCTTGGAGAAGAGGGTAAGAAAGTTGAAGAGCAGTTAGTTGAGACAGCTCACAAGTACGGAATGAGGATTCTTGGGCCCAATATCTTTGGCGTTGTTTATACTCCAGCAAAGCTCAACGCCACATTTGGTCCAACCGATGTTCTGCCAGGAAAGCTCGCTTTAGTATCCCAGAGTGGCGCCCTTGGAATAGCCCTCATGGGATGGACAATTCTCGAAAAAGTCGGTCTCTCAGCTCTAGTTAGCATTGGAAACAAGAGCGATTTAGACGATGCTGACATGCTTGACTACTTCGAGAACGATGAGAACACAAGTGCTATCTTAATTTACATGGAAGGTGTTAAAGGCGGAAGAAAGTTCATGGAGGCAGCGAAAAGGGTTTCGATGAAGAAGCCTATCATCATCATAAAGGCGGGCAGGAGTGAGAGAGGTGCAAAGGCAGCTGCATCTCACACTGGTTCACTTGCTGGCGCTGACAGCATTTACACAGCTGCATTCAAGCAAAGTGGTGTTTTAAGGGCCTTGACCATTGGTGAAGCTTTCGATTGGGCGAGAACTCTGAGCAATCTTCCAGAGCCCGAGGGAGAGAATGTTGTCATACTCACAAATGGTGGTGGAATAGGCGTCATGGCTACAGATGCTGCAGAGGAAGAGGGCCTAAAACTCTATGACAACTTAGAAGAACTTAAGGTCTTTGCAAACCACATGCCGCCTTTCGGTTCATATAAGAATCCGGTTGATTTGACAGGTATGGCAGATGCTAAAGCCTATGAAGGGGCAGTTAGGGATGCACTTGCAAATCCAAACATGCATGCAATAGCAGTTCTCTACTGTCAGACAGCCGTTCTTGACCCAAGAGACCTTGCAAAAATAGTTATCGAAGAATATGAAGCAAGCGGAAGGAAAAAACCACTCGTAGTTGCCATAGTTGGTGGAATTGAGGCTAAAGAAGCTATCGATATACTTAATGAAAAGGGCATTCCAGCATATCCAGAACCAGAAAGAGCAATTAAATCTCTATCAGCTCTTTACAGGTGGCGCAACTGGAAAATGAAACATGAGAAAGAGTGATTCTTTTTTCTTTTAATAATTTAAAAAGAGTTCAAGCTGTATATTTTTTAATCTCCTTGTATAATTCACTAAGAACTTCTTGATAGTCTATCTTGTCTTCTTCTATGAGATCCATAAGCTCTTCGAGCTGTCTTGTTCTTTCTTCACTTACAAGGTCTTTGTACTTGGTTATGAGATAGTGATAGACCTTGGTACCGAGTTCGGTAGGCACGAGTTTCTTCCTTCCCTTGGTTTCTATGACATAGTGTCTATCGAGGAGAGTTTTAACTATCTTTGCATACGTTGAGGGTCTTCCAATCTTGCGCTCTTTCATCAGTGCTATGATATCTCCTTGGTTGAAGAGTGGTACCTTTGGGGCCTTCCATTTTTTAGTTTCTTTGACTTTGATTTTTTGCCCTTTTTCGAGTTTTGGAAGTTTTCTCAAGGGTGGATTTCTGAGTTTTGTCCACCCCTCATAGAGAATCTCCACATAGCCCTCTATTTCTGCTTTCGCGATTCTTGCATCGATTGTTGCTTTTTCATAAAGCACTTTTGTGGCTTTCATCTGAGATGTCATAAACCGTTTGAACACCATATCATAAAGTCTAAAGTGGTCCCTTGTTAGAGCTCTTGCAAGGGTGATGACACCATCTCTTAGGAGTTGCATTAGCCTTCCGGTATCTATGGGCCTTGTGGGTCTTATACACTCGTGGGTCCCCTCTTCACCCCATTTCCGTGGGACGAAGTATTCTTCACCTATTTCATCGGTTATGTATTCTTTAGCCACCTCTATACCAACGTTGCTTACATGGGTTGAATCTGTTCTTATGTAGGTGAACAACCCGACTTCGAAAAGATCTTGGGCAAGTCTCATTGT
>QMUE01000186.1 GCA_003663535.1 Thermococci archaeon | reverse complement strand
TATGACAAATATAGTGACAATTTAATAGAAGAACCACCTGAAGCTAAGGAGAAAGGTCTTTAACCTCTTTTACTTTATTATTTATCATGATAGTTGTGGGTACATGTGGGTTTTGTGAAGCAAGAAAGAAATACTTTCAAGATTTTAAGAGTGTGGAAGTCCAACAGAGTTTTTATAGAGTTCTCCAAGATAAAACTCTACAAAAATGGAGAGATGAATCCCCAGAAGATTTTATATTCTCAATTAAAGCTTTTCAAGGTATTACTCACCCATCCACTAGCCCAACATGGCGAAGGAGTAATATTTCACCTTCTAAAGAGGTTGGCTTTTTAAAGCCTACTCAAGAGGTGTTCAAATATTGGGAAATCACTCTCCACGAAGCAAAGATATTAGGAGCAAAGTTTGTTTTAATCCAGCTTCCCAAGAGATTCAAAGAAAGTGAGGAAAGTTTTAACAATGCTGAGAAGTTTTTTACACAAATAGAGAGATGTGATTTTGAAATTGCAGTAGAACTAAGAGGATGGAGTGAAAAAGGGATAAAAGAATTTGTTAGAGAGTTTAATCTCATTGACGTTGCAGACCCTTTGGTAAGAGAACCCCTTCAAGTTGGGGGGATCAATTATTACCGTCTTCATGGTACTTATGAAAAGGGAAGGATAATTTACAAGCATAAATACAGCCAAGAGGAGTTGCAAGGAATAGCAAAGAAAGTAAAAGATTGGAATAAAAAAGAAAGCTATGTTTACTTTAACAATGCCTATATGTGTGAGGATGCAAGGAGCTTCATTCAAACCCTGGCTTTCTGATCTTTATAACTTCCATATTGATGAGATTTGGTGGGATTTCTCCCCTAGCAAATGCAATCAGATTCTCTGCAACCAATCTCGCCATCCCTTCTCGAGCTTCGTGGGTTGCACTCCCTATATGGGGTGCTAAAACTACATTTTTTAAGCTGAAAAGTTCTCTGTCATAATACGGTTCTTCTTCAAATACATCCAGGCCTGCTCCAGCAATCCAGCCTTCTTTTAGTGCTTTGACTAAAGCTTGGGTATCAACTATCGCTCCTCTTGCTGTATTGACAAGTATTGCATTGGGCTTCATAAGCTGGAGTTCTTTTTCCCCTATCATGTGATAGGTTTTCTTTGTGAGAGGAACGTGAATACTTATAAAATCGCTTTTTTTGAGGAGAGTCTCAAAGTCCACGTAATCTGCATCAATTTCTTTTTCTGCTTCAGTTTTACGGGTTCTTGAATAATAAAGAACCCTCATCCCAAATCCTTTGGCCCTTTTTGCAACCGCTTGTCCTATTCTTCCAAGACCTATTATTCCAAGTGTCTTTCCTTTTAGTCCATATCCTAAAAGCATCAGAGGATGCCATCCAACGCCACTCTTTTTCCATTCTCCACTCCTTACAAATTGATCCGCTTCTATTAGTCTTCTAGCGGTGGCCAACAGAAGAGTAAATGCTAAGTCTGCAGTAGCATCGGTAAGAACTTCAGGTGTATTCGTAACGTATACTCCTCTTTTTGTAGCTTCTTCCACATCAATGTTATCATACCCCACTGCATATTGGGTAATTATCTTTAGATTGGGAGCACTATCCAAAAGCTCTTTGTCAACTTTCTCTGTTAGGAGGGTTACTAGGGAATCGACGTCTCTAATTTTTTCTAAGAGTATGTCTCGTGGGGGTGCTTTTTGATCTTTCCATACTTCTATCTCGTAGAATTTCTTGATCATTTTGATCCCGTTTTCTGGAATTTCCCGCGTTATGAAAATTTTGGGCCTCATTACAATCCCCTTATAAAATGGTAATCAAAACGTATAAATATCTTTTGTGAATATTAAATTATTGGTGATGACCATGGATTATGCAAAATATTTGGCCGGAAGGACCAATTGGATTAAAGGCTCTGCTTTAGCAGAAGTAATGAAAAAGGCTTCTGAGCTCCAAAAGAAAGGGATGAAATTGGTTTCTTTGGCTGCTGGTGATCCGGATCCAGATTTAATTCCAAGAAAAGTCCTTGGAGAAATAGCAAAAGAGGTTCTCCAAAACCAACCAAAATCTGTCATGTATACTCCCGCAAATGGAATCCCGGAACTTAGAGAAGAGATAGCAGCATTTTTAAAGAAGCATGATAATCTAGAGGTCTTTCCAGAGAATATTGTTTTGACTATAGGTGGAACTGGGGCGTTGGATTTACTTGGAAGAGTCCTAATTGATCCTGGAGATGTTGTCATTACAGAGAATCCCTCATATATAAACACATTATTGGCGTTTGAGCAACTTGGGGCAAAAATTGAAGGAGTTATAGTGGATAATGAGGGAATGAGAGTCGATCTTCTCGAAGAAAAAATAAAGGAACTTAAAGCCAAAGGGCAGAAAATTAAGTTCATTTACACAATTCCAACCGGTCAGAATCCAATGGGTGTTACAATGAGCATGGATAGAAGAAAGGCCCTTCTTGAACTGGCCTCCAAGTACGACCTTCTGATAATTGAAGATACTGCTTACAACGCTATGCGCTACGAGGGGGGAGATATAGTACCCCTAAAGGCTCTTGACAATGAAGGAAGGGTAATTGTTGCAGGAACATTTAGCAAAGTCCTTGGAACAGGGTTTAGAGTTGGATGGATAATCGCTGAGGGAGATATACTCAAGAAGGTGCTCATGCAAAAGCAACCAATTGACTTCTGTGCTCCGGCAATATCTCAGTACATAGCCTTGGAATACTTGAGAAGAGGGTACTTTGAAAAGTATCACCTTAACGGTGCTCTCTTGGGTTACAAAGAGAAAAGAGATCTTATGTTAAAGACTCTTGAGGAGAATTTACCAGATGCTAGGTTTACAAAGCCTATAGCAGGAATGTTCGTTATGCTCTTCTTGCCTGAAGAAGCAGATGGAATGGCATTTGCAAGTGAGCTAATGGAGAAAGAGGGGGTTGTGGTTGTTCCGGGTAAACCATTTTACACAGATGAGTCCGGAAAGAATGCTATAAGACTGAACTTCTCAAGGCCAAGCAAAGAAGACATCCCAGTAGGAATTGAAAAACTGGCCAAGCTTTACAAAGAGAAGTTTGGCGAATGAACAACTCTTTTTTATTTTTTGTTTTGGGCTTTAAGAAGAGTCTATTCTTGGTGCGGGGGCGGGGATTTGAACCCCGGAACCCCTACGGGACGGGACCCTCAATCCCGCGCCTTTGACCAGGCTCGGCAACCCCCGCAAGAACGCCGTTTATTTCTCTTCTCGGTCTGCTTATAAATTTTTCTATTCATTCTAACCGAAAGCTTTATAAACAGCCTTTAATCCTTATTGCATTGGGCGTGGGCCGGTAGCTTAGCATGGTTAGAGCGGCGGACTCTTAATCCGCAGGTCAGGGGTTCGAATCCCCTCCGGCCCGCCAAAAGGGCTTTTCTGAAATCTCTTCAAACATCCAAAAAATTTATGTATGGGTGTTTGCATAGTTAGTAGTGGTTATAAGAATTAATCTTGAGAGGAGATGCCTAATGGAACCTCACGAATTCAAGATTAATGAGGAAGGCTTAAGAGCGATTCTTCCTCCGATGGAAGCAGAAATAATGGAGTATATGTGGAAAGTCAAAGTGGCTACTGCTGGAGAAGTCTATGATTATCTTAAAAAAAGACATGAAAGCCTGAGACGTTCTACAGTAAGCATATTGATGAACAGGTTATGTGAAAGAGGACTGCTGAAAAGAAAAATAGGTACTGGAAGAGGTGGCATGAAGTACGTATATAGTGTAGCCACGAGCAAAGAAGAGTTTGAGAAAAAAGTGGTTGAAAGTATACTCAATTCACTCATGAACAACTTTAAAGAGGCAACTG
>QMUE01000185.1 GCA_003663535.1 Thermococci archaeon | reverse complement strand
TATTGAGATTTTTAAAAAGGCGGTCCTTATGCGAGAGCCATATTGGAAGTGAAAGATATTTAAATAAGTTTGAGGTACTCCTCTTATGGTGATAGCGTGTACTTGAATCTTCTCGGAGTTCTAACGGGCTCATCCCTTACAATAATAGGGGGAATTCTTACTATAAAAGCTTTCAATTATTATAAAGAACTACACGAACCTGGAAAAAGCCTAGCTAGAACTTTTTTAGTTTCTACACTCCTGTTTACTATAGGCTCAATTGCCGTTATAGCCGATTCTCTAACTGCAATTCAGTTATGGGAGATAGAGGCCATATGTTACACCCTATCATACTTACATGTGGTGTTATCTGTTATTTATTATCTACGCATTCTAAAATTAGAATCTCAAAAGACAAAAATAGGAAACTTATCAAAAAAGGAAAGAAAAGCAACTTTACCTATAAGTGGAGTATATGTGTTTAAAAAGCCCCCAACCCCTAAAAGGTTAGCATTTCTGGTGAGGCACTCAAACGGATTGCTTGCCATAAGTAGAACGCAAAAAGAATTATGGGCGAGAAAATATCAAATAAAACCAGATAAATTTGTTTGGCTAAGTAGAATAGAAACGAACGATAGTACTGACCCTTCAAAGCTCCATGTGCTACAAGACATTATCCTCAGATTTTTACAAGAAAAAGGAGGGAAAGCAGTTGTGTACTTTGAGGGAATTGAATACCTCATACTGTACAATGACTTCACTTCTGTTGCAAAGTTTCTCTTTTCAATCAAAGACTACATAATCTCCACTAACTCACTTTTAATCCTATATCTCTCATCCAACATCCTTGAACAACCCCAAGAATCAATCCTCCTAAAGGAGTTTGAACAAAAATCCGAAGAAGACCTCACTAGAGAAATTTATGAAAAACTTCTTGTCTCAGCCATAGAGGGAGAAAAGGATGCCGGCAGTGAAAGTAAAAAAGAATGAAGCCGAAAAAATAAAGAAGCTCCTAAAGAAAGAAGAGATTTATGACGGAAAGCGGCGGCCACAAAGAGTAAAAAATTACATACTATTCCCTGTAACAGATCTAAAAAAAGCACAGGCTTTGGGGTTTGAAGTGGTCGACGTTGAACTCCCCATGCGTCCGGAGAGACAGATATACAAGAATCTCGAGAGTTTCTTAAAGGAAAAGTTCACAAATGAGGAATTATCCCACTTAAGGCGCTATGATATAATCGGAGACATCGCAGTAATCCAAATTCCTCCGGAAATTGAACACAGAGAAAAAGAGATAGTGGAAGGCCTCCGCAGGGTACATCCATTTCTTAAGGTTGTAGCAAAAAAGGGATTCCACACTGGAGCATTTAGAATCCGAAGATACTCAATAATTTGGGGAGAAAAGAGACTGACCACGATACATAAAGAGAACGGAGTAAAAATAAAGGTCAACCTCAGCAGAGTTTTCTTTAACCCAAGAATGAAGGGAGAACGTTACAGACTTGCCCAAATGGTCAGAAATGGCGAGAAAATATTTCTAATGTTTGCAGGTGTTCTCCCATATGCCCTTGTAATTGCAAGATATAAAAATGTAGATATAACCGCAGTAGAGCTTAACGAAGGGGCAGTAAAACTCGGTCTTGAGAATCTCAAGCTGAATAAAGACAAACTTAAAGGAAGAATACATCTAATCAAGGGGGATGTGTTTGAAGTCGGCCCTAAACTCGAGACTTTTGAGAGGGTAATAAGCCCTACTCCAAAAGGGGTTGATGCTCTAAGACTGGCCTTAGAAAAAGCGGAGAAGTGGGTCCACTACTATGATTTTGTTCATGAGAACGAGATAAGAAAATTCAAGGAGAAAATTTGCCGGGAATGCAGGGAACTCGGAAAAAAATGTGAAATAAAAGTAAGGAAGGTTTCTGATTACAAACCACATGTGTTTAAAGTATGCGCTGATATTAAACTCTACTAAAAACATCAAAAACAAAAGGAGTAAGCTCACTTCTTTAAGAAATCAAACAAAGTGGCCTGTTTGCCTTTCTTGTCTTTTTTCTCTTCTGTAATTTGATCTTTAGAGTCTAGCTCCTCTTCTTTACTCTCTTCAGGCTCTTCTATTTCCACTTCTCCTTTTACTTCCTCTGTTTCTCTGGCCTCCTCCTCTACTCTTTCTATTTTTTCTATTACTTCTTCAACTCTAACTTCAAGCTCAGTTTTCACTTCTTTAAGTTTTCTATGGATTGAAAGCATTTTTCCCTTTATTTTACCTACTTTTTCTTTATCTTCAGTCAAAAACTCGATTTCTTTATCCCCTAATTCCAAGAAGACTGCTATATGGGAAGCTACATCCAAATTACTGCTAAATATTGACTTAAATATTTGCATGGTTTCAATAGCCTCGAGTTTGCTCATATGCATTCCTTTCATTATTTTTTTCACTATTGAATCTCTAATAGAACGTTCTTCTTTTGTATCCCTCAATATCCTAAGGGTTTTTGGAGGATAAAATCTTATGAATCCTTTCTTTTTAATGCCAGCCACTGCAACTCCAGCGGTCATCATATCCATGGCATATTTCCAAAGCCCATAACTCCCCGTTCTTTTGGCCCGCCCTAAATAGATATCCGCCCTACTAATGGCATCATAAGCCTTCGCAATGTCCTCAGGTTTGTAATAAACATAGGGAATATTCTCATCTAACCAAAGGAGAACTTCATCCGGAGTATTATCAAGATTTACAATGGCCATTTTGGCCCTCTTGGTGTTGTCGGTTGCAAATATGGTACCCAGTGCTTCAAAGATAGATTTTTCAACATCCCTATAAGCTAAAATAAGTTCCGCATCCTCTACCCCACCACTTACAACAGTTTGGAGGTCATTTATAGCCGCTCTTAAATCACCTCTTGCTCTCTGGGCAATCATTTGAAGAACTTCCTTAGGAACAAAAATACCTTCAGCTTTAGCTATTCTAAATAGTGCCTTTAAAATATCCCTCTGGCTTAACCTCTTATACTGCACGATTTCCGCTTTATTCCTTATTTCTATCGGGACTTCCCAGTATCTGTTGGCAGACATCATTATTGGATTCTGCGCTTTACCTATGAGCTTGGCTATTTCTTTGGCCCCACTTGGTTCTATGTTATCAACCTCATCCAAGAAGATGAGCTTCCTTCTCCTCCCAAAAACGTCCATTGTATATGCAGCGTTAAGATAGCGCTCTATTTTCCCGAAAGTTCTGTCATCACTTGCATTGAGTTCAATTACCTCAAATTTATATTCATTTGCCAATGCATACACTGTAGTAGTTTTCCCACTACCTGGAGGCCCCGCCAAGAGAAGAGCCTTCTTTTTAGGAATTCCATGGAGCCATTCTTCAACCCATGGCTTGATCTTTTCTAAGGCCTTATTCTGGTTAACAATATCCACAAGTCTCTTTGGCCTATACTTCTCAGTCCAAGGGAGCATTTGCACTCACCTAATCCTTGCCAAGCAATGTGAATTGGGCAAGTAACGCCTCAAGTTGAATCATTTCATTGGAACCTTCCACAAGTCTAAAATTGTATTCACCAATCTTATCTGCGAGGGCTACCTTCTTTGGTTCGCTTATTGGGAGGTTAAACACCTCTTTGTGCATTTGTATGAGAACATCCTCTCCGCTCAAACCTTGCTTTAAGAGTATTTCCCTGAGCTTGTCCCTAGCTTTGAGGAAGTTCCCTTCCAACGCTAGGAGCATCATTTTCCTAACGTCTTCTGGTCTAGCCCTGCTCGCGACGAGGAAGATGTTCTCGTCCGTTATCCTCGTATCTAATGCGGCCGCAGCTTGGAGAACATTTATTGCTCGTCTTAAATCTCCTTCAGCCACATAGAGTAT
>QMUE01000184.1 GCA_003663535.1 Thermococci archaeon | reverse complement strand
TCACTCTCTCCTTTCCAAGAATAGCTCTATCATAGGAGAGCAGTTTGAAGTAATCAACTAATTCCTTTATCTGTCTCGTTAGTGAAGTCTCATCCCGATTCATGTAACCGGCTATCTTGCTTAGCGATGTGGCTCCATTAGCCACAGCCTCAAGGATATCATAGTACACTCCAGAACGTCTTCCAAACTCAAGGGAGAGTATTCTCGGCACTTCTTCTTCTAGTGGGGCTGAAGGGGAGAAGAAGAGGTTTTCAATGATTTTCTCTGCACTCTTTCCTTCAAGCCCTTCATCCTCTATGGCCACGTAGTACCTGGGAAAGCCGCCAAAAACTGCGTAGAGTTTTATGAAGTCATCAATGTCCTCTATTTCGAGCTCTCTTGACATTTCATAGCTGGCTTTAATCCCAAGCTCCTTCAGATGAAGTTTCCGCTTTATCCTGCCGTAGAGCGGCTCCTTCGAGTCTCTGAAGAGTTTTTCAATCATTCCCACCGTCGAGCCGGTAAAGATCAACATGAGATTTTTCCTGTTCTCATTGAGGTCTATGAACTTTTGAAGGGTCGAGAATACTGAGGGTTCAACTCTCTGGAAGTCCTGAAACTCATCAAAGACGACAACGCCGTTGAATCTTTCGAAAAGCACTTCAAAAAACTCATCCCATGTTGATATATACTCATACTTTGTTATAATCCCTTTTTTCCTCAGAATTTCTCCATACTCTCTCAAAAGAGATTCAGAAGTCTTGCCTCTATTAACGAAGAAATAGAGGTCTCTATCTTCTAAAAATTCAAGGAGAAGTCTTGTTTTGCCAACTCGTCTTAGTCCATAAACCACCAGAGTATAGAGCTTCCTTTTTGAGCGTTTTTTTGCTTCTTCGAGTATCCTCATCTCGACTTCCCTGTCGATGAAGCGCATTATATTCACCTACTGAATTATTCAGTAACTGAATATAAAAACCTATCGATTGATGACAACACTTATCCTTTTGAATCTGTTTTTGAGTGTTCTCGGATATTTATAAATACTTGATTCCTCATAATCAAAATATTTATATATATATCTTGATCTCATAAAATCAATGGGTGGAAGATGTGGAAGACTTAATTGTCCTCCAGAACCCTTGGTGGCGTGATAAGGATGAGATCTATAATGATGAGAAGATCAAAGCCGTTTTTTCAAAGAAAAACCCCCTGAGATACTTCTTTAAAAAGAGGAATAAGGTGATAATTGGGCCGAGGCAGGTAGGAAAGACAACATATCTAAAGCTTTCCATTCTGGACCTGCTGGAAAAGGGTACCAACCCTAGGAATGTCATGTACTTTTCGTGTGATCTTCTTAGGAACTACAGAGAGATAATTGAGGTTATCAGAACTTTTGAACGGCTCTCAATGGGGGAGAAATACGTGTTTCTGGATGAAGTTACTTTTGTCAGTGAGTGGGAGAGGGCGATAAAGTTCTTCCTCGATTCGCCGTTGAGCCGAAACGTAAACCTTTATGTAACTGGATCGACATCTACAGGGATTAAACGGGAGAGTTTTCCTGGAAGGCCAATTAAAATTGAAGAATTTCTTCCATTAAGTTTTAGAAAGGTTGTTTTCCTGTTAAAGCCGGAGTTCAAGGGGATAGTGGAAAAGCTAAAGGCCCCAACAACACCAGAGGAGGTCTATAAAAATGCTCTTGACCTTTATCCCTATTATGATGAGCTTATGAATGCGTTTTATTTTTATTTGAACTCTGGGGGGTACCCAAAGGCAATATATGAGCTCATGGATGGAGAGATAAGTCTTGATACTTATGAAATGATTTACAATGCCACAATTTTTGACATCACGAGGCTGGGAAGGAGTGAGAGGATAGCTCTGTCCATAGTTTTGGGAATTTTGAGACGTTATGGGGATAGGGTTTCTCTGAATTCCCTTGCAAAAGAACTTGAAATCGGGGCTCATACAACCGTTAGGGATTATCTGGAGCTGTTTGAAGAGCTTTTTATTGGTAGAAATTATTTTCAAGCTGACCTGAAGTCTTTTGCTCCTCTCTTAAGAAAGGGGAGAAAGGTCTACTTCATTGATCCCTTAGTTGTCAACACTTTTTCAAGACACTTTGGGTTTGATGTGGATATCTCAAAGAAAGTTGAGGGTGTGGTTGGTGAACACCTGAAGAGAAATTTTGAGACCTACTTCTTCTACGGAAAGAGAGAGGTGGATTTTGTTACTAAAAGGTTTGGGGTAGAGGTTAAGTGGCAGAACAAAGTCAAGGCAAGCGATTTCCCACGAGTAGGAATAAAGAACAAGCTGCTGCTCTCAAAAAAGAATATGGAGTTTGTGGAGGGAAGGAACCTGGCGATAATTCCAGTTCCTTTATTTTTGATTCAACTGCCCTGACACTCTTACAAATCTCACCTTCACAGTGGGGAAGGGATAAAATACTTCACATGTGCTCCCTTACCTGTTTTTCTGATGAGCCCCAGGCTTTCGAGCTTCTTCAGCCTCTCAACTACAGCAGGCTTTGAAAGATCAATTGCTTCAGATATTTCTCCACTCCTCCTCGGAATCACAAGGAGTTCAAGTATCTTTCTGTCAACATCATCCAAAAGCTCCTCGGTTCGCTTCTTGAATACAACCTCGAATTTGTTTGGGGAGCTCTTAAACTCTACACTAACAAGTCCGTGTCTCCTGCACTCTTCCCTTATCATCCTTATTCCGTAGCCATATTTCTCTATATAACCTGCATCATAGAACAGCTGACACAAATTGGGATTTCTTGGCACGTGTTCTGGATCGCTTAAATCGACACCGGGCATTAGGCCCCCGGGGTTTCTGATCACAAGTTTGTCAGGATGTATAAATATTCTTATATCGGAGGGAAGGGTATAGTTTCTGTGGGCGAATGCGTTTATCAGTGCTTCCCTTACTGCTCTTTGCGGATATTCCGGAAGCTTTATCCTTTTAGTTCCTACGACAACCTCTAAAGTTTTAAAATGGCCCATGAGTTCAGTAAAGACCGCATCTATGATTTTCCATACCGGACCGATGAATTCCTTACTCCAAACCGGTTCATCATTTACAATCTTTACAATTCTGCATCCACTGTGAGGTATGAACTCCTGCGCATCAGTAAAAAACAGGGCCCCAGCATTTGTGAGCCTATTTTCCTTAATGGCCTTTGCACTTCTTAGGTACCTGGGCCAGTCTTCTCGCTTTATTTTTCGACCTCTGGCTTTTTCCATAGCTGAGAAGAACCATTCAACGTATTCATCTTTCATCTCATCCAATTCTAGGGCTGGGAATTCATCCCATGTTAGAACACCAAGCTCGGAGGAGAGCATGAGGATTTCTTGAATTGAAAGAGGTCTTATGCCAGAGCCTATTCTTATGTACGCTACACCGCCAATTGAGCATAGAGTTTCTGATTTGGGAACTTCTACAATGAGAACATTTTTGTTTCCAACTACAACTGTCTTAGTCTTGATTTTTACTGGGGGAGTTATTGCTTGGATTGCGGATGAAATCACCTCGAGCTCTCTTTTAGGGTTGCATCCAGTAATTTTCCCTTCGGCGTTGACTCCTATTAGTATATGGCCACCGTTAGCATTAGTTAAGCCGCATATTTCTCTGGCAATATCTTTTGTGGCTTTAGTTTTGAATTCTATTCGTTCGTTCTCCCCTTCTTTTATCAGCATTATGAGTTCATTCACGTCCATGTTTACTGTTAAGTACTGTTAACCATAAAAACTTTACGGTACCGTTAAGTTTACTGGGTTTATGGTACTTAACGGTGAAGCTTTCTTTATGAAAGCCTTACTCTTCAGGCGGGGCTGGCGAGAGTGAACTACCCCGCCCGTAAGGGCGGGG
>QMUE01000183.1 GCA_003663535.1 Thermococci archaeon | reverse complement strand
GAAAGTTCTTTTAACTGATGCAATAGGTACAAGTTTTGGAGCGTTGCTTGGTACTTCGACAGTTACCACCTATATAGAAAGTGCAGCTGGTATAGAAGAAGGCGGAAGAACTGGAATGACAGCTCTTGTTACAGGTCTCTTGTTCTTAGGAGTAGGATTGTTCATAGCTCCCCTGGCCCAAGCAATCCCGGCATTTGCAACAGCCCCCGCCCTAGTTATAGTAGGATACTATATGCTTAGCGCAATAAGAGGCGTGGACTTTGATGATGCAAGTGAAGCAATACCTGCATTTCTAGTGCTCATGACAATTCCCTATACATATTCAATAGCAGATGGAATAGGGATGGGTTTCATAAGCTACACAATAATAAAGCTCCTCAGTGGAAGAGGAAAAGATATACACCCGCTTATGTATGTACTCGCTCTGATCTTCATTGGTTACTTTGCCTATCTCGGAGGTGTCTTTTGATTCTAAATTTTAAGAAAAGAAAACATTGATTCTAACTTTTTTCTTTTTGTTCTTTCAAAAATTGTTTAAGCACATATGGGCACTGATCCTGTATGTACTGAGCAAATTCCTTCATTTTTTCGGCCGTTATCTCGTGGACATAATGCTCAAACTGACATGCATCCTCTTCAGCTATATCCGGAGGGATTCCAAGTATTTCAGTGAAGAATTTCGCCAGAAGAATATGCTTTTGATAAGTAGATTCCGCGATTTCAATACCTTTTTTCGTTAACAGGATTCTATCATATTTCTCATATTCAACAAATCCTTTTTCACTGAGCTTTTTTAGAGCATCAACAACACTGGGGGGCCTTACCCCCAGTTTTTTCGAAATATCTTTAACTCTAATTACTCCCTTATTCTTTTGAAGGAGGTAAATAGCCTCCAAATACTCCTCTTCTCGTTTACTTATCCCCAACGACCTCACCTATGTTAGAGTAACCTAAATAATTTAAGTGCTTTTTGGTTATGAGAAAGGGGTGATCTATCCCGCCCTAAAGGGCGAGATTTTTGGAAGAAAAATAAAAAATGCTACCTAGCAAGTTGAATTCCTCTTTCCAAAGCTTGAATATTGATTTCCCATAACTTTGATTTCAAAATCTCTTTGATCCCCTCAACGAGACTCTCCTTTTTTAAGGGTATTAAACCTCTACTATGAGCATAGCCTAACATAAGAACTCCAAGGGTTCTTGGATTGATCTTATCCGCTTCTTCCTGGAAATTCATAATTTCAACAGTACATATCTTTAACAGAGCTTTATGAATCTCTTCCATCGCAGGATATTCTTCTTTTCCTACTAGAGTTGTAGCCGTATGGATCGGATAGGCATTAACTATTGCATAGCTTTTTCCGCTTAAAAAACGGGAATTCCTCAAAGCTTCTGCAGGCTCAAGAGCTAGCATTAGATCTGCCTCACCCTCTTCAATTAAAGGTGAATAAACCTCTTCTCCAAAACGCAGATAAGTAAGTACACTACCATATCTCTGACTCATTCCAAGAGTTTCCCCTATTCTAACATTATACCCCTCTTTCATTGCAGCATTGCCAATGATTCTTGAAAGCGTGAGTCCACCCTGACCTCCAACACCAGCTATTATCAAATTAAACTCCATGCCCATCACCAAGGAGATTAGGATCAAAGGGTTAAAAAATTGGCGCCTTGGAAAGATTTATCTATCCAACGATTAATCTTCACTCATGGGATTTGAAGATTACTATAAAGCATTCCCTACATACACAGATGTAGTATCCAAAGATTACCAAAAACGCATACAAGAACTCAAACCCCACCTAATTAGGGTCATGAAAAACACTGGGAAAGTACTCGACTTGGCTTGTGGTGTTGGAGGTTTCTCTTTTCTTCTTGAAGACTATGGATTTGAGGTAATTGGATTAGACATAAGCGATATCATGATAAAAAAGGCCCTATCATATGCCAGAGAAAAACATTCAAGAGTCAAGTTTCTTATTGGAGATGCTAAAGAACTGCCTTTTGATAATAATGTCTTTGACTATGTGCTCTTTCTGGGGAATAGTACAGCCCATTTCCTGCCTAATGAACTCAATAGAGTTTTTAAAGAAGTTAAAAGAGTCCTTAAAAAAGATGGACTGTTTTTGGTAAACTTCATCGATATGAGGGCACTAATCCCGAGGATTCGTACAGGAACTGTAGTAGGGGAGAAGTACTGGATTAATAGAATTATCATAGATGAAGATGAGAAAACAGCACTAGTAGAATACAAAAGCGAAGATGATAGATTTGAAGTTAAATTTGTAATCTGGGGTAATACAAGTATAAATCTACTTGCAAAATTTTATTTCCGCCCAGTTAGTGAGGTCAAACTTGACGAATTTTCTTATCTCAAAGTATATCAGAAAAAATAAGAAACTGGCCCCCCATCCTGAAGGACAGCAATTTTATATAGAGGGGTGATCTGTAGAAAAGAGAAAATCAAGCTTCAAGTCTGAGTCTCTTAATAACGAATTCTTTATCGAGAGAGGCTAAAAACGGGGCTAACCTTGGTCCTCTATCTTTGCCAATGAGTAAAGTGTAAAGCACTTTAAAGTACTTCTTACTGGGAATATTGCGCTTTTTAGCAGCATTAAAGAGCGTTGTATTTAGATCGTCAATAGTAAATCTGGTTTTCTCTTCAAGCCAGTCTGCAACCTCTAATAAGGCCGTTCTTATCTCTTCATCTATCTCTATCTCAGGTAATTGCTCTTGAAGCTCAAATTTTACATCATCGGGTGCATATTTTGCAACCCAATTCTTGGCAAGCTTTATTCTCAGTTTTATTCTCTCCAAATCCTCTTCCCTTAAGTTAGTTGGAACATGACCTTGCTCTTTTAGGACTTCTACTATCCTGTCCTCGTTCAAATGAGGCATTTGTACAAGTACCACAAGGAACCTAAATGGGGCTTGAGCTATCATTTTCTTGGGAATGGAAGGCATTGAAAGTTCATAGGTCCTTTTAAGTTCTTCTGCTTCTTCAAGATTTCTAAGCTCTTCTAACCCAAAATACAGCCTTTCAATTTTATCAAATTCATCATAAAGATTTAGAAGGCCTAACCCAAGATCAATTTTTATTTCTTTGTTCGGTCTGTGACGTGCATAAATGAATCTTATCACTCCGGGTTCAAGAACTTCATAAAGATCACTAAGGAGAATAACATTCCCCTTAGAACCACTCATCTTGCCCTTTTGTCCTTTTATACCAACAAATTCATACATAAGAGGAATTGGAGGCTCTTTACCATAAACTGCCCTTATTATCTCCATCCCGGTCTCATAACCTGAACCTGCCGCCAAGTGATCCTTTCCCGCAGGTTCAAAGTCCACACCAAAGTGAGCCCATCTCATGGGCCAGTCTACTCTCCATCTAAGCTTAACATTTCCTTCTCTGATATCAGTAACATCTTCACTCTCACAATGAGTGCATTTATACTTTATTCTCCATTCTCCGTCCCATTCAACAAATTGGGCCTCTTTGCGACACTTGGGACAATATATTTGAATCGGTTGCCAGTCCTTGGGCAAGTGTGGTTGTTTTGCCATGTCCCTAAATCTATTCAGAATCTCTACAATTTTCTCCCTCTTTTCAAGGGCAGTTCTTACATCATGAGCATACTCCCCACTTTTGTACAGTTCACTCGCCCTTAAAAAATCAACCTCAATACCAAGTTTTTCAACCTCTTCTTCAAAAAGTAGCCTAAAATGATCAGCATAACTGTCATGGCACCCCCACGGATCTGGCACTTCACTCACTGGCATTGTGAGATACTCCTGCCATTCCTTGGGAACATTCTTTGGAACCTTCCTGAATCTATCATAATCATCCCACATGTGAATGTG
>QMUE01000182.1 GCA_003663535.1 Thermococci archaeon | reverse complement strand
CTTCATAGATCTTTCTTTTAAGGTCTCGTGGAATTCTTTTGGGGATTAAGACTTTTTTCATTTTGTATCTGAACTTTTTGCACTTTAAATACTCTCCTTTACTCTTCATGGTACCTCCACAGTTCGGGCATTTTGGTTTTTCATATGTTATTTTTTCAGCTAGCGTTATAGGGTAAAACTTTTCGAGGTTGAGGGTTAACACACCGTTGAATTCTTTTACTGCACCAGCAGCGATTATTTCATCTCCCTCAATGAGCATTCTTACGTACTTTCTAAACCCTTTCGTAGGCTCAAAGGCTGCTACTCTCAACTTTCCAGTTTCATCACTTATCTTAAAAAATACATGGCGTCCTTTTTCCCAGTATTTTTTTATCACCTTTCCTCTCACTATAGCACTCTCTAAGGGTTTTAACTCCGCAATTTTTTTGAATCTTAGATGATCATCTGTGTTTTGGTTAGTTTTGTAAATCTGGAAGAAATCAATAGGTTCTTCAAAAATAATATTTTCAAAGGCCCACATAACTTTGTTTTTATCTATTCCTCTAATTCCAACCAACACGGGGTCTTACCATGAGGGGTTATTAAGACACTGCCCTTGGATAAGTCAACGTTGTCATAGGTAAATGGATACATAAGATGATCTACTGCAAAGACACTTTCTTTATTCACTTTTCTGACAGTTCCCCAAAACTCTCTTGTCCGATAAGCAAGGAGTTCATAAGTAAAGACTTTGAGTGGATGGCCAACAGCTGCCAATGCTCCTATTATCCCTCGTCCTAATCTAAATTTATGAATTTCAGCATTTAGCTCTTCTGCAATATTTTCAGCGTCCGTTATATCTAGATGCTCCCAAATAGCCTGATATGCAAATCTTTCTAGCTTTTCAGGAATGTCACCTTCAATAAAAACAACACCTGGGTTAGTGTTCCGATGAGAAAAGTCTGAAAGTTCTTTTACTATTCCCAACACGAGATTTTTTATTTTGGGTATATCTTCCTCCTTGGCATCAAAACTCATTGCAACGGCCCCGTTCCCACGGGTTTTATAAGGCACATTGGGGTTTAACCTAATCAATTTTGGTAGGTCTAAAGGCTCCGCTATCTTGGAGATCTCTCTATATAATAAGGCTCCCAAATATGTGGTGCACATGCCCTCTGGAGAGTCTGTATCGTCGATGCCTATGTGGAGTTTCACCATCTTGGCCTCCTTCTCACCTTAAAGGGTGAGACTTTCAGGTTTTAAAGCATATTCAGTGGTTAAAAGTTTATCCATCAAGGAGTGTGTTAGTGTTAAAGTACTCAAAATTTCGTTATTACATTTTAAAGAGATATAAAACGGAAAATAGACTAAATCCTGATCTCTATACCATCAAGCTCATTGTCTATCGATTTGACAATTGAGAATAAGATATTTTTGCCAGCTTTATCCAGTTTAATAATCGTTGTGGAAACGCTTTCAATTAGAGGGAGTGCTTCAGGAAAAGCTTTCTCTAAGACGTTTGTTGGTATGTAGTAGAAGGCTATCCTCTTTTCAAATCCAATAAATGGCATAACTTGGTTTATAAGGTTGTGTAGTACTTCTTCTTTGGAACCAGAGGTTATTAATAGTTTTTCATAACCTAAAACACAGTTGATAACTCTTTCTCTACTGAAATAATTTTCAAAAATCTCTTGATACCTTTTATTGAGCACAGGTATATCACTCCGGCTTATATATCCTACAATATTGCCCGTTTTCTGAATTCCTCTAATTTTAATGACTTTACTCTCGTCTAGCACCTTGGTTTCTAGTCCTGCAATCTTCATATGTTGTTTGTAAACATTAAGAGTATCGAGGATATCGTCAATAAGGATTAGATATCCTCGCTCTTTGGCCCAGTTTAATGTTAAATGAAAGAGTTTTGAAGTTGGAGTATATGTAGAGTGTTCTACTAAAACGGTTTCCCCCCATTTAAGATTATCTAGAATCCTCTCTAACATTTCAATCATAGTGCACACCTCTCATGCTACATATGCAAATTTAATATTTAAATTTTTATGAATGGAAGTGTAGGAAGTGCCACAATTCGCAAGAGGTGGTGCCTTTTCATGCTACATTCCTTAGGAGGGGGAGGGAAGTTAGACTTGCCAGCATATTTGGGACTATAAAAACTTTTAAACTCCTTTATATTAATCATAAATGAGATGATGGAAAAAGAAAGATTATTGCGGATTGTTGAAGGTATCTTCAAAGGCACTGGATTTAAAGTTGCTAGAATGGAATTTAGGGGTTCATGCTTTGATTTGGCCGCTAGTAGACTTTTTCTACTCTTGTTTGTGAAGATCCTTCAGAATATTGATTCTCTCACTGAAGAACAGGCGGAAGATTTAAAGAGATTGGCAAAGCTGTTCGAGGCCTCCCCCCTGATTGTAGGCTTTAGGTCAAAAAATGAGGAACTTGAGGAAGGGGTTGTATATGAAAGGCATGGTGTTCATGCCTTAAACCCTCAAACACTTTATAACGTTCTTGTAGAGAATGAACTCCCAGCAATTTTTGCTGAAAGGGGAGGTTTCTATGTCAGAGTTGATGGGAACTACCTGAAGGAACTGCGAGAGACTCATGGATACAGTGTTGGAGAACTTGCTGAATTGCTTGGAGTCTCGAGAAAAAGTCTTCAAAACTATGAAAAAGGAGAGCAAGCTATGAGTCTTGAAATTGCTCTTAGGTTAGAGGAACTTTTTGATGCTCCTGTGGCGAGACCTATTGATATTCTTAACTCAAAAGTAGAAGCAAAAATGAATGTAGAACCAGAAACTGAGTTGGAGAAGGAGATTTTTAACCGTTTGGAGACATTTGGAATGAGAGTTGTTAAGATTAAAAAAGCTCCGTTTGATGCAATTTCCAAAGAAGAAGGATTAAAGATTCTTACTGGTATAAGTGAGAGAAGAACAACTTCAACACTCAAAAGAGCTCAAATGGTAAATGAAGTGAGTAAGATCATTCATAGCGATGGTCTTTTTATCCTCAAAAAAACAAAAACTGAAGTGGTCGGAGAGATACCATTAATTCCAAAGGAAAAGTTTGATGAAATCAGAGATGCAGATGAGTTAATGGAAATGATTGAAGAGCTTAAAAAAGAGATAAAGAGGAAGATATTCAGCTGAAGATAACTTTCCTCCAGACTTCCCTTATTTTCTCTACATACTTGACTGGTGCTGCAATGAGAACAGCCCATCTTGGTGTTTGTCTTCTTTTTAGAGCATTTGCAAGGGGAGTGACTTTAGTAAGTGGTCTTACCTCTCCATTATGCATTAATACTCCGATTTCTGTTGATTTCAAACGGGGTTCAGTTAACATTAGATCTGCTGTGGAGAATTCTATGAGGACTTCTCCCTCTCTTGCACCAACAGCGTTTGCTAGTCTTCTTTCAAGCTCTTGTCTTTTTTTGATGTCTTTATATACGTTCAATAATTCTCTCTTTTCTTCAGTAGTCAGCTCATCAGCGTTTAGAAGTAAAGCAGCCTTAAACAGGTCACGGTATTTAACACGTTTTACAATTTCTGCTGGATAACCTTCTAGGTCTTCAAGTTCAACGAGAACCCTACAGTCCGTCATTTTCCAGAATTCCCACAAATATCCATCCTCAAGGGCAAACTCAAGGGCTCGTGTAAGCATGCTTTCAGCTATTTTTACGGTATGATGGAAATAGACTCTTGAGTACATTAGAGATCTGGCAACCATCATTCCCTCAACAGCTTCTACTCCTTTCTCGTCCACTACTAGTTCATTGTTATGTATTCTAAGTATTTTAAGAAGTCTTTCGAGATCAATTATTCCATGTGCCACGCCAGTATAATGAGCGTCTCTGATGAGGTAATCTATCTG
>QMUE01000181.1 GCA_003663535.1 Thermococci archaeon | reverse complement strand
TGCAATCCAAATCCAGAAGTGCCCTCCAAAATTGAGGGGGACGTGGAATGGGTAAAAGTATACAGCAACGGTTTTGGAATAGCCAACATAACAAATGGAAACTGCTGGACTCTTTTAAAGCTCCCAAAATCCATTGGAGTGACTCTTGAAGAGGGCGGGCATGTAGTGGCCTTTGGATTTCACACCACATATAGGGAAATGCCGGCCTTTGAAATAGCTTCCAAAGAAGACGTGATCACAGATTAGGTGTTTCATATGCTGAAGGAATTAATCCTTGGAATGCTTGGGGGAACATTAACCGGCTTAACACCCTCCCTCCATGTTAACACTTTAGCTTCCCTCATAAACAACCTCGACTTTCCGGTTGAAGGTTTTTCCTTTGTTGTTCTGGCCTATGCCATGGGCCTGACACATAGTTTCCTCGATGCCTTTCCATCGACCTTTTTTGGAATTCCGGATGAAGGAACTGCTTTGAGTGTTCTCCCGGCCCATAGGTTGGCACTTCAGGGAAAAGGCCTGGAGGTTATAAACCTCTCTCTGAGGGCCAGTTTGCTTGCAGCAATCTTCTCAATAGCATTAATTCCTCTATACCTAATAATTGCCCCTTACTACACTCCGGAAATAGGGAGGGCCATTGTGTTTTTCCTGGCTTTTCTCATAATAATAACTGAAAAAGGGATAAAGAAGCTCTACGCTCTTTTTGTCTTTCTCCTCGCAGGGGCTCTTGGTATTGTCAGCGATCTTTTGCCGTTAAAGGAACCTTTTTACCATCTATTTGTGGGCCTTTTTGGAGTTCCAGCCATTTTACTCTCCCTCGATAACAACAATAAGATCTCGGGCGGGGATAGTACGATAGACATGAGCCACTCTCAGCTGGTTGGGTTCTCATTCCTAGGAACCATTTTTGGCATGATGGCCTCTCTATTGCCTACTTTTACTTCATCACAGGCCGCATTGATAGGAAGCTTCATTGCAAGGAGTGAGAGGACATTTTTAACAATCACATTTGCCGTGAATACAGCTAACTTTGTTTTTGGTCTTGGAAACTTCTACTCCACAGGAAAAACAAGAAATGGGATACTGGTTCTAATCAGGGAGCGTTATTACCCAATAAGTCTCCAGGAGTTTTTGATCCTTTTATTGGCCACACTAGCTGTAGCTGCTATAGTGAACCTTTACGGCCTCTGGCTGTCAAAGAAACTTGTTAATCTTATAGAAAGGGTTGATTACAGGATGTTAAATGCTCTGATATTGACGACAACAGTTTTAGGATCTTTATTCCTTGATGGCCTATTTGGTCTTTTGGTTTTAATTGCGGCAACTCTAGTTGGCTTGACGGCCGTGTTTTTGGGTGTAAAGAGAACAGCGTGTATGGGCGTTTTAATGCTGAAAGTAATGCTTGGTTAAGGAGATAATAAAGTGAAAAAAGGTTTAGTATTGCCTGTTGGATAAGATGGACGTGACTAGGCTTGACTAGCTTCAATAGAGGTCTTAGCGGAATTTTTCTTAAGTTTGAATTTTTGTCCAAATTAGGCTATAGTCATTTAATTGACCAAAATATTTATATATTTGGTCATTTAATTGACCAAAATGGTGAGAATATGGTTCAATTGGATGACTATCTTATAAAGCTTACAGCTGATCTCCCTAGAAGGTTTGAATATGCCAGAGGTTTTAGAAGGAGGTTTGTTTTTGAAGAGCTTCAAGGTAAGGTGAATTCCTTTATGAGGGAGGGTAGATGTGCGACAGTTCTCCTACCCGGGTTAAGGGGCACTGGTAAAACTACTCTTCTGGCTCAACTATATTTTTACACTCACTCTATGACCTCTGAGGTGATCTATCTACCCGTTGATGAACTTAAACTTCTGGGTTTTACACTTATTGAGGCTGTTGAGAGATATTTGGAAATATTTCGGCCGGAAAGACCGGTACTCCTTCTTGATGAGGTTCAGTATGATGAAAAATGGCCGTTAACATTGAAGGTTTTAAATGATAGAAAACAATTTCTGATAATAGCCACTGGTTCATCTGCGTTAAATCTCAAAGAAAGTCCCGATCTTGCTAGAAGGGCTGAACATATTCATGTGCATCCACTTACCTTTAGAGAATACATTTACCTTTCAGAGGATGTTTTGGGCAAAGGTAACTTAAAACCACTTCTCGACTTTGATGTTGAGTCAATTGAGAGATCCATGGCAGAGAGTGCTCCTTATCTATGGAAAGCTGAAGAATATCTTCGAACGGGTTCCCTTCCATTTTCATTTGATAGAAAAGAACCGGAGGTTTATGAGACGGTTTTCACTCTAATTGAGAGAATGATTTATAGGGATCTTCCTCAAGTAAAAGGGTTTGATTCCCAGACACTTGAAAAGGCACTAAAACTTCTCTTCCTGTTAGCAAACCCAAAAGGAGAACGTTTCAGCTACGAAAGACTATCAAAAATCCTTGGGATGGCTAAGGGCACTGTCATATCCATTATCAATGCCTTAATCAAGGCGGGAATACTGGTGGAGATCCCTTCGATAGGTGGAATGACAAAAAAGGTTAAGAAAGGCCCAAAATTGAAGTTCCTAGCTCCAGTTCTAAGGGCAGCACTTCTTTATAAGTCCGGAGAACTTGAAAAAGGTCTTTCTGCCCTTCTTGAAGATGCTGTGGCTTTTTATCTCTCTACAATTGGTAAGCTGGAGTATGAACCCGGGAAAGGTGGCGCTGATTTTGTCCTCACAGTTGATGGACGAAAATATGTTGTCGAGGTCGGTTTGGGGAAAGATAGGGCAACACAGGTTAGGAGAAGTATGGAGAGAGTCAGTGCTGATAGAGGGATTGTTATAGGAGAAAAATTCTATGCTAATGATGACATATTGAGCATCCCTTGGCGGGCATTTCTCGGCATGATTTAGCTCTCTCCGACTTTTTGGATTTTTAATTTTGATAGTAACAAAACAAAAATCTTTTTAATCGCTTTTTTACTTAATACATTAGTAAAAATGAGGTGATGAAATATGAAGAGAGAGTTAACCATTCTTCTCATAGGGCTTTTAGTGGGAGCAGCGGGTTTCAAAATAGGCAGTGCACTCTTTAGCGATGTAAGCATCTCCGAGAATAACGAAATCTCAACGGGGGAGTTTGACATAAGGATAAGCAAAACGGGGGAGCGATTTTACAACGATCTTAAGCTCTTTGAATTTAAAGACCTAAAGCCGGGAGATGAAGTGAATGCCACCTTCTACATAAAAAACAGCGGTGATATAAGCATGTCTAGAATACTCATACTTCTAAAGATCAGGGACTTGGAGGATGGAGAACTTACGGATGCTGAAGCACTAGTGGATGATACTCCCGAAACCGGAGAGCTGAGCAAAAACCTCATACTGGAGTGGATTGCGATAACACAGGGCAACCAAACCTATACCCTCGGCGAATACTCGGGGAAAACCCTCTACAAGCTCAATAATCAGTCAATATCCATATTCAATTCTTCATTGGGCCCATCAGAAACTCTCAGGGTCACCATGTTTCTCCTTGTAGATCCAAATGCAGGCAATGAGATCCAAAAGGATGTCTCTTTGGTTTCTCTCCAAATTTATGGAGAGCAATGAGTTTTTAAACTTCTTTTTCTTTTCTTATTTGGTGTTCACAATGATTGGGATAGTTTTTGATATGGATGGGGTCATTTATAGGGGAAATCAGCCGGTTGAGGGGGTTAAAGAGGTTATTGAGTTTTTGAGGGCCAATAAGATTCCCTTCGTATTTCTCACCAATAATTCAACCCGAGATGCTAAAATGTATAAGGAAAAGCTTCAGGGGATGGGAATTGAGGTTGAAGAGGAGAGGATAATAACTTCCGGCTATGCAACGGCCCAGTACCTAAAGAGACATTTTGAAAAGGGC
>QMUE01000180.1 GCA_003663535.1 Thermococci archaeon | reverse complement strand
GGGTGACACTACCGGAAGGTATCGACACGAAGGTAATGTTCGAAAAGGCCGTTAGTAAAGGCGTTGCATACGTTCCAGGAGAAGCATTCTTCGCTTACAGGGATGTGAAAAACACTATGAGGCTTAACTTTACTTATGTTTCCGAAGAGAAGATTAAAGAAGGCATTAAACGTCTTGCAGAGACCATAAAAGAGGAAATGGAGAAGTAGCAAAGGTTATTAAGGAAAACTTCCAATCTTTTTTGCCCAGGGAGTACCGCCGAAGGCGGAGTCAATGAACTCGGGCGGGTTATTACCCTTTTTTTACAGTCAATTGCCGAAAAGCTTATAATACTTTGGTGTGAGGAGTTAATTATGTTGGAGGAGGAAAAGGAAGTTCTGGCGAAAAGAATTGCTGGGGAAATCACGTTATCTTCTGACCCAGGGAAAACAATAAGAAAATGGAGAGAGATATTTGGTATAAGTCAAACTGAGCTTGCGAATAAGCTAGGTGTTTCATCTTCGGTGATCAGCGATTATGAAGGCGGGCGAAGAAAAAGTCCAGGTGCTTCTACAATTAGGAAAATCGTTGAGGCCCTTCTAGGGATAGATGAAAAGAGAGGGAGCAATGTTATAAGAGCTTTTAGTAGGACTCTTGGCCGTGACTTTCCCACTAATGCTATTCTTGATATAAGAGAATTTGCCTTCCCAATCACGGTTAAAGATCTTATTGAAGCAATTAAAGGCGAAGTTGTTGCCAATGAGGATTTGCTTAGTAGAAAAATTTATGGGTATACGGTTATAGACAGCATTCAAGCTATACTCGAGATGAGCAGCGATGAATTCCTAAAACTCTACGGGTGGACTACAGAAAGGGCTTTGATATTCGCAAAGGTAACCACTGGAAGAAGTCCAATGATAGCCATAAGAGTTCAGGGTCTGAAACCTGCAGTAGTTGTTCTTCATGGTGTGAAGAAACTTGATAAGCTTGCAGTAAAAATAGCTGAAAGAGAAAGGGTGCCATTATTACTTTCGCATGCTAAAGATGAGAATGAGCTTGTCCTAAGCTTAAGAGTGCTTGTAGAAAAAAGTGAAAAAGGCTAAACTGGGAGTTCTTTTTTCCTCCAAATTCCTTCTTGGGATAATCTCTCTAGTCTGGAGTTTATATGTAAGAGTGTTTCACTTAGAACCTCTCCATTGTCGTATTCGCTTATTATTTTTTCAAGCTCTTCTCTCGAGAGTTTTTTCATTTCTTTGGCAAGTTCAGTCATTCTGGGGTAGGCTCTAACAATGTTGTCAACTATTGTTATATCGGCCATCCTTGCGCTTCTGGAGAGGGGGTTGAGGTCAATCGTTATCACGAATTTGCCCATGGCAACCAATGCTTCAGTCCTATCGCCATCTTCAAGGGGGACAACCACGACATCCGCTTTCCATATACCCTCTTCATCGACCTTTCCCCTCTCACTTTCCAGGTTTGGAATCCTCTTGGTGGTGTTTATGCCGAGGAGCTCTACATTAGGATCGTGTTTTCTCAATTCATCTGCTATTGCTTTAACTCTCTCCTCTGTTCTGTAGAAAAGGTTTATTTCCAATTTCGCACCCAAGGCTTTTGCTAGCTCTATGGTTTCCTTAGGAACAAGGGCTGCCACGTTACCATTTACTGAGATCACCGGATATTTGGCTAGGAAGAGCTTTGCAATTGCTGCCTTCATGGCCTTCTCTGCGGGTTCTATAGTTTTCTCTCCAATTAAGTAGTCGAAGGCTTCTCCCCGCCCGTGGGCTATTAAACCTGCTTTGGCAGTCATTCCTTTTTCTAGGCCCTCAATGACCTTTTCCCGGTAATATAAGCTCCAGTATCTTGGATGACTTTTAGGGATTCTTGCCATTTTTTCCACCGGTGGGAGAATAGACTACAAGTATAATAAGGTTAACTACCATTGTTTTCTTCGATCACCTAAAAATACTTTCATAAACCCGGAGAACTCTTCTCTTCTAAAATCTTCGTAGAGTTTGTTGGTTTCCTCTTCGTTCAGCCACTCTATATCCTCTGGAATTCCTTCAAAGAAGTCGTAGTATATTTTTTCCCCTTTTCTAGCCACATTTAGAGTGTATATCTTTTTCCTCAGCTCCTGGGCAGTTTTTATTTCCCTCACAACCAGAGAGGTAAATTTACCAACTATGCCAATCGCAATGAAAATGTGAGCATCTTTTATCATGTGCTGGGTAGGTTTTAGTCCATAGTCAGAGGGTAGTATGAAATTGTTAGAGTTTAGTCTTTCCTCTATGATTTTTAAAATGGCCCTTTCGGTCTGGGTGTGATAAATAATGGTTGGCTCACTTATGTATATTGGAACTCCATACTTTTCCTTCCTTTTTCTTAAAAAGTCAAACATTGGATCACCTCAGGTGGGGATAAAACGTCGTCATCATTCAGCTGGGATGACACTCATCATCGGTCAGTACTTTAGGATACATGCACCTTAAAATGTTTTTCATTCTTGTTCCAAGTATTTTAATAATATGGCACAACCGTGACCATTCTCAAGACAGTGGATGTAATCAGGGGAAGCATACTTTAAACTTGGAAGTTCGAAAAGGTACTCAAAAGAGGGACCGGGTAAACTGTAAACGACCCTTGCACCAAAGTAACCGGTTAAACCATAAAAGGTAGTCATCTCTTCAAAGTCCTCAAACTGTCTTATCTTTACGACACACCCAGCCGAGGAAACATTGCTTACCGTATAGCACTCCCATCCATTGAGAACCACCTCCTCAAACTCCCCAGTTTCCAAGGGTAACAACCCAATTGGTGGAAACCAATCGTAGAGCTCCCATTTGTCCTCCGCTGGATAGTAAGCGGTCAGAAAAGCATGAGAAGGAACCATGGTTAGAAAGTACCTCGCCTCTACTCCATGATCTTCGTTTATGCTGGAGATTATGGCATAGGCTACCACATGCCAGTCGTCACAGTCCCCACAACGGGTTACAACATATCTTGGATCCTTCGTGGGTCCGCCAGCACAATACTTTGCCTTCTCAACCATGACTTCGTAGGCCGTCCCACGGAGATAGAGAAGATACTGGTCTGATGGAACTTTTTCTTTATCTACTCTCATCATCGCTTCTTCTATTACCGAAGAGACAAATTCTTGTACTGGTTCGGACTTCAGAATCTCAGGTAGCTTTTCCCGGGGAAACGAAGTGTAACTCCAATATGGATAGACATAAGAGCTCTTGTTCAGGGCACAAGTCAGGTCAGGATCGTACGTGTACTCCGAGATCACCACTGGCATCTGCCTGCCAACTTTTCCGATGGCATTAATGTATATACCTGTAGCGCTGTAAAAGAGATCAATCAGGTGAATGGTGGCATCATCCCAATAGACACCAACCACTGGCACTTCTCTTAACCTTCCGGTGTGATGACCCACCAGCCCGACTAGAAGAAACATTATAACAATGGGAACCACAGCAGCTTTATAGACCCCCATATCGTTAAATTTAATGACTTAGGAATTTAAAAGATTTTTGTGATGCCAAGGTTATCGTTTCTTTACAGTATCTTCTAAGCATGGCAAAACTTTTTATTTTAATACCATCAACTTTGCCCTAGGCTGGAGGTGGGAGAAAAATGAAATTCTGTCCAAAATGCGGGAATATAATGCTTCCAGATAAGAAAAGGGGAGTCTTTGTATGCAGAAAATGTGGCTATGAGGAGCCTCTTGACCCAGAAGCTGCAAGCAAGTATAAAATAACTCAAAAAATTAAACACGAGAGAGAGGACATCCCGGTTATTGAACAAGATGTAGCTACACTTCCAAAAGTAAAGGTCATCTGTCCAAAGTGCGGTAACGATGAGGCCTACTGGTGGGAATTGCAAACAAGGGCCGGAGATGAACCATCAACCATCTTTTACAG
>QMUE01000179.1 GCA_003663535.1 Thermococci archaeon | reverse complement strand
TTTGCCAGAGCAATTGTAGTTATACTGAGTGAAGGAAGAGTATTAGACACAATAATCCATGGGCTTGCTACACCCTTAGGAAGCGTGGGAGCAGCCAGTGCTGGTGTAGTAATGTTCCTAATTCAGTCCGTCATAAACTTCTTTATCGGTTCTGGAAGCGGACAAGCGGCAGCAACAATGCCTATTATGACTCCCTTAGCTGATCTCATTGGACTTACAAGACAAACAGCAGTCTTAGCATACCAGTTCGGTGATGGTATCACCAATATGTTCTATCCAGCAATGATATACTACCTAGTATTTGCAGACATACCATACGACAGATGGGTAAGACATATCTGGAAGCTAGTAGTGTACCTAACAATTGCAGGTGCTATTTTAGTTGCGATCGCTGGCTTTATACACTACGGGCCGTATTAGGCCCGTTAAATCTCTTTTTGGAGGGATTATATGTTCCCTGCACTTGAGATAAACTTGTCTGCTATTGAAGAGAATGCTAGGAGAGTTGCAGAGTTTTGTACATCTTATGGCATTAATGTTGTAGGGATCACTAAAGGCGCATGTGGTGAGCCAAAAGTAGCGAAAGCAATATTAAAGGGAGGAGTCCAAATACTGGGTGATTCAAGAATCCAGAACATCATGAAAATGAAAGAGAGCAACGTTAAAGCAGAATTCATGCTGATTCGATCCCCTATGATTAGCGAAGTGGAAAGTGTTGTAAAGTATGCAGAATACAGCCTCAACAGTGAACTGAAAGTCTTGGAACAGTTATCCAAAGCTTCTTTAGAGTATGGAAAACGACACAAAGTGATAATAATGGTTGATGTTGGTGATAGAAGAGAGGGAATAATGCCTAACGAGTTTGTTCCGTTTCTTAAGGAAGCCAAAAAGCTGGAAGGTGTTGAGATAGTTGGAGTTGGGACAAACCTTGGTTGCTTTGGTGGAGTGCTGCCGACTCCAAAGAATCATGAAATGCTTAAAAAACTGACCGAGAAGGTAAAATATATCTTGGGTATTGAGAATCCAATAATTTCTTCAGGGGGCACGGTAGTTTTGAATCTTTTAGAGGGAGAGCAGTCATCATATGGGATTAACCAACTCAGGATTGGGGAAGGGATACTCTTGGGGACTGATTCCACAGGTAATAGGACTATTCCCTGGCTTAGGCAAGACACGTTTACCCTGAAAGCTGAAATAATTGAAGTTAAGTGGAAACCTTCTTTGCCAGAAGGGCCAGTGGGTAAAGATGCCTTTGGCAATACTCCTATCTTCCAAGATCTAGGAATTAGAAAGAGGGCAATACTGGCCTTAGGAAAGCAAGATACTGAGATAAATGGATTATTCCCTCTTTCTAATGGAATTGAGGTTCTGGGAGGCAGCAGCGACCATACAATAATTGATATAACGGAGTCTAAAGTACCTCTTGAAGTGGGAGATACGGTAAAATTCAAATTAAGCTATTCAGCAATGCTTAGAGGAATGACTTCACCATATGTACACAAGGCATATATTTAAGATAAGAGTTAACAAAATATCATGGGTGGGTAAGTTGAGTGACAACGAGTTTCCAATGACAGTCGTAGAGATTCTCAGAATTCTTTATTTTTCTGAAGGCCCAAAAACTTCGATAGAGCTGGCAAAATTTTTGAAAAACAGAGGTATAGATGTAGATCCAAGAACAGTACGATACCATCTCTCTCACCTGGAAGAGAAAGGATTTATTAAAAGATTGGGTAGAAAAGGTGCAAAACTCACAGAACGTGGAGTAAATGAAATTCGAAGATTGTTAGTTTATGAGAGAATAGGGATACCCTCCATTGAAATTGAGAAGTTGATCACAGATAGCGATTATGACATAAACAAAAATAAAGGGAAGATTATGGTAAATGCTATAATGGTGCCAAAAGACAAATATGATCTGGTAGTTCCCCTATTATTGGATATCTCAAAAACAAATGTTATAACCTCCCCCCTGCTGGCAATTCTCGATGAAAAGGATAGTATTTGGCATTTTGAAGTTAAAGAAGGGTATGTAGGAATATTAGGAATCTCCTCCAGAACATACGACATAATCTTTCAAAAGAGTGGAATTTGCCTCCAATCCACAGCCACAGGATTGTATCATTTAGAAAACAATACCCCTAAAGGGTTTGTAGAGATAATATCTCATTTGGGAACCACAATAAGTCCAGGAGAACTTTTAATTAGGGGGGGATACACTTCAGTCCACAAAGTAGCAAGCACTGGAAGTGGATATGTAACGGCAGCAATAAAGACCTTCTCTTCATTCCGCTATGAGGATACCCTCAAGATCTTGGAAAAACTGAAAAAGAACAATATAAGTGGAGTAGCTGAGCACAGTTCCATAATACCAGAAAACAAAAGAGTGAATGTTATGGACAAAAATAAAGGATATCTCGTGGTTTATGGTGGTGCAAATTATTTTGCTCCTATTGTGGAAACTGGGATTTCAAAGAAACTTGAGATTGCCAGAGACCTTTATGAGATTCAAAAAATGAAAGAACCAGAAAAAGTTTTGAAGTAACATTCTCTAATCCCAACACCGCCCCCACAAAATCTTTATATACTCACCACCAAAAAGCTTTCAAGTCAAGAATCCAAAACTTTTATAAGCTGAGAAAAGTGCTTACCTTTAGATTACGCTCATTTGGGAGGTGAGATGCATGGCTTTGAGACCAGCTAAGATTGACAGATACGTTGACAAGCCCGCTTACACTAGAAGGGAATACATTAGAGGTGCTCCTGGGCCGAGGATTACCATATTCGATATGGGAAACCCCGCAGGAGATTTTGAGTTTGAGGTTAGCCTTCACACAGCTGAACCAATCCAAATTAGACAGAACGCCCTTGAAGCTGCAAGAACACAGCTCAACAGATACCTTAGCAAGAACGTTGGTAGAAGCAACTTCCACTATAAGATTAGAGTTTACCCATTCCAAGTGCTTAGAGAAAACCCAATGGCTACCGGAAGGAAGGCCGATCGTTATGGAAATGGTATGAGAAGGCCATTTGGAAAGCCAATTGGGCTTGCAGCAAGACTTAAGAAAGACCAAAAAATCCTCACAGTCAGAGTTAACAAACAGCACCTCAAATTTGCTCTTGCTGCAATGAAAAGAGCAAGCATGAAGTTCCCATGCAAGTGCTACTACAGAATCTATGACAAAGAAGGAAATGATATTACAACCAAAGTGCTATCAACACTCTGAAGCCTTTAGTATTTCTTTTTCATACTTAGCTTTGTTCTACAAGTTTTTGTAGGTCTTCTTGCTACAATTAAGGTATTCCACCGTATTCTAAAGAAGCTAAGACACATAACGACTCTTACTTTGTTTTTTGAAAGCCTCGACATTCATAGTAGGAAGAAGTTAGTTGGACAAAATATCCAATAAATTTATATACCTCCATCACAATCATTGTTGGACAAAATATCCAGGTGAAAATCATGAAGAGGTTAGGAACCATAGCATTCTTGCTTGTAGTTGTGATCATTGCTGGATGTGTAGGTCAGTCTCCAACTACAACACAACTCGAAGGGAATTCCACTTTAAAAGAAGAGCAAACAAACACTTACGTTGAAAGATACCCACTCACAGTGAAAGACTTTGCAGGCAGAGAAGTAAGTATAGAAAGTGAACCAATGCATATTATTTCCCTCGCCCCAAGCATTACTGAAACGCTTTATTTCATCGGAGCACTTGATAAAGTTGTCGGAATAACAAAATGGGACAACTATCCAAATAATGTACAGGAAGGAAGGACAATTGTAGGAGATATAGAACCCAACATTGAAATAATTGCTTCCCTAAAGCCAGATCTTATAATTGGACTCAAATATCATCTCAAGTATATAGATCAGCTGAAGAAGATAGCCCCTGTTATTATAGTAGAGCCCCAGAG
>QMUE01000178.1 GCA_003663535.1 Thermococci archaeon | reverse complement strand
TCAATTCAAGTTCCAAATCCCAACAAAATACAAGAGCTTCTCACAAATACTACTTTTCTCTATGCAATGGCAGAAACCCTTGGATACAACACAACAAATCCCATAGAGTTTGCCCAATTCTATCTCTGGCTTGACAATGCAACTCAAGAGGAGATTGTGGATGCAGTGTTCAAAACTGCTGAGAAACATCCAGAGCTGGGAATATCCAAAGAGGACCTGTTGATGACGATCACTTACCCAAATATTGGACTCATAGGGGAGAACGAGACCATAGAAGTAGAAGTGGATGGGGAAAAAGTTACTATTACAGCCCTTCAGATTTATCCAAATGGAGCTAGAATAAGCATAAGCGGTCCTTCCGAGTGGAAGGCTTCTATGATCCCAGCATACCTCACTACTTGGGCCGAGACACCCAAAAGAATTAGACCGGGAGATGAAGTAACAATACAGGTTCACATTAAGAATGAAGGTGCTTTAAAGGCAAAATATGTCACAGTGGTTCTTTCACCAACACCTATATCCTTAACACCCTCCCCGGGAGGCGGAACTACCGAAGTTCTGGCTCAGGTGGCTTCTCAAAGTGGTATGGTTCAAAGTGTTCTCTTGCCTGTAGATAGTGCGATAAAATATATAGAGTATTTGGATGGGAAAGAAGAAAAAGTTCTTGAATTTAAATTCAAAGTAAATGAGAACATAGATCCTGGTATTTATCCTCTTTACATCTCAACAGCATACTATGTCTCTAGTGGAGATAGTATGCAAATGGTTCAAGGATTTAATTACTTTGCCATAACGGTAATCCAGGAGGGAGAAGCAACTTTCGAACTTGAAAGTGTTGAAAAGCCCGATTTTGTGCACCCTGGAGAGAATTTTGAGGTTGCTGTAAATCTGAGAAATTTGGGCTTTGAAGCGGCAAAAAATGTTTTAATTGAGCTTACACCGAAAACTGAGCTTAGAGAAGGTTCAATATTAATTGATAACACTACAAATCAGCATTTCACTTATGTGATAAACAGTGACAAAACTATGAAGTATGCATTTAGATTGCATGTAAGTGAGGATGCAGTTACTGGGAGCTATCCAATGACTTTGAAATTATCTTACTTTAGTGGAGATTCAAAAGAACAAAAAGAGCAAAGTTTCGAATTTTCAATCCAAGTTGTGAGGAGAAATCAGGCCTTTGTTGAGATTGAGAGTGTTGATATGGAACCCAAGGCAATAGAGCCAGGAGATGAGTTTGTACTTAAAGTAAAGGTGAAAAATATTGGGGAGGAAAAAGTGAAGGCATTTTCCCTTAGAATAGAACCAAGTGAAGTAAGTGTGCCAGGAGAGGTTACAAAAGTTGATCTTTCATCTCTTCAGGGTCTTCCGATACAGGGAAGTCAGAGTATAAGTGAAAACCTTCAAGTTGCTTTGAATCAAATCATGGAGCAACTAGCGAGGGAGAACATTAATGCTTTCTTACCTCTTGGAGAAGATAACATAAAATACCTATCTGCACTAAATCCAGGAGAGGAGAGAATTCTTGAGTTTCACTTAAAGGCTAGTGAGAGACTTGAAAATGGGATTTATCCATTAAAGGTTTCTCTGGAATACCTGAGTACACCGGATGACGAAAAATTGACAGATGAGAGACTTATTGGTGTACCGATTCTCGGTAGAGAGCGTATAATAATCTCAAAGATCTCAACATCTCCAAGTAGGGTTTTAGCTGGAACAAATAATGTAGAGATGAATTTTGAACTGGAGAATATTGGTAGCGGAAGCGCTCGTTACGTGATTTTAAAACCAATGCCTCAAGAACCTTTTGAGTTAAGTGAAACAAGCGAACAAATAATAAATATAGGCACTTTAAGACAAGGAGATTCAGCAAAGGCAACATTCAAGATAAATGTTAAAGAAGATGCAAAAGGTGGAACTTATGAGATTCCAGTAAAGATAGAGTATAAAGATGCTTCCGGGGAAGACAAGGAGGATATTATCAAAATACCAATTATTGTCAATGAAAAACCAAAAATCACTGTGGAAAAGGTTAGCTTTGATAAGACACCGGTGCAAGGTGAAGAAGTGCTGGTGTACATAAGGGTCAAAAACACGGGTGGGGAGCAAGCTGAAAACGTAATAATAGAAGGGACAGTTAAGGCTGATCAGCCATTCACGCTTTCAAAGAGATCGGATTACATTGGAACTCTTGATCCAGGCAAGGAAGGTGAAGGTGTCTTAGAATTAGGGATAGCAAGTAACGCCCTTCCAAAGGATTACACTATCCAAGTGAGGATTAGGGCAGTTGGAGACAAGGAAAGCGGAGATGATAATGTATACGTCTTTGAGGAATCGATTACAGTTCCAGTTGAGGAAAACATTAGAACTAAGAGTAATTTAAAAATAGCAGGAGTAGTAGTGGGAATTTTGGTTGCAATAGTAGTTCTATGGACATACTGGAGAAGAAAAAAGAGCTAGAGTCCAAAACCTTTTAAATTTTTACTTCCTTCTTTTCAACAGGTGATAAGAATGGGAATTCTGGGAAAAGTGCTAGCAGTAATTAGCTTGATTCTTGTCTTATGGGGTGTTTATTTAGGTTATGCTATTCTTACAATGAGCCCCCAAATAAGTGGGACATGGGGGCATGTAGACGAAAATAGCGTGGAACTTGATATAAATGTTTATTTTGGAAAACCATTGCCGATTTCCGGGGGTATTGAGGAGGCGGAGGTATACTGGGCCGGTATAAAGATAGGAACTCTTAAAGAGCTAAAAATAGGTTTCCTTAAAGAGAATGCTCGGGGGGTATTGGTTCTTAATAGTAATGAAGCGGTCAATGCTTTGAAAGAGCATATAAGGAATGGAGAACGAAGTGAAGTGGAGATAAAGATACGAGGCTCGATATTTGGATTGCCTTTATTGAGGGGAAGTTTCTCTCAGCCCTTGGAAACTGAGTTGTTGTCGTATATTAGCAATGTAAGTATTGAAAGCAGTGGTGATTTGATAAAAACACCTGCCATAGAGGGCATGCCCTCTCAATGGGGAGAGGTAAAGGAGGACACTATTGTGATCTTAAGTGATGTAAAGCTTTATAACCCCAATTCATTCTCTCTCCCATTATTTGGGATTAAGTACACAATAGATGCTAATGACTATCAAATAGCTCAAGGAGAACTTTTAGAACGGGTTACAATCCCCGCCAATGGGAGGGCCACTGCTAAGATAAAGACATTGGTTGATACAGCAGTTTTGCCTAATGTGATTGCAGAACACATAAATAGAGGAGAGACGAGTGAATTGACTCTAAAGTTGTCATTGGGTGTAAAGGTGTTCAGTAGAGAAGTCACTTTCGAATTACCAGCAGTTAAAAAAACCGTGGAAACAAACATTGTAGAGGAACTAAATTGGGCCCTCTCAAGGTGACTTATCCCACCCTAATGAACAGGGTCTTCGGCATATGGGGTAAACATTTAAATTTCTCTTTTATATTTTGCTTTAGGGGTGGTATTATGAACTTGCTTGAAGTTCACAATCATTTGAATAAAATTTGGGGTGAGATTTTTAGAATGAATGAGGCACTTAAAGAGAAACTCTCCCCCATGGGCTTTAAAGTTGAACCTGTTGAAGAAGTTTTTAATGCCTATATTTATCTAGAAGGTGAATGGAGAGAGATGATCTATCCACACCCTGCTTTTGAGATAAAACCACAGGGAGAGCTTGGAGCTACTATTCAAAGCTTTTATATAGTTTTTGGAATTCCTAAAGATAAAATAAGCCAGGATTTTGTTCTTGAATTCTTAGAAAAATTCCCCAAAAGCTATATCTATGGAAGCGAAAATTTTTTGGAGGATATTTATAATCACGACAAACCCAGGGTGCCTGATGAAGTTTATAGGCTTATTGCAGAAAGTCAAGAAGAAGTATTACAGTTTGAAGT
>QMUE01000177.1 GCA_003663535.1 Thermococci archaeon | reverse complement strand
TCTTAAAAGAGAGAGATGAGCTTACGGTTGCCTTCATAACTCGTTTCTTAAATGAGGGAGGCGTTGAGTGCACTAGGCAGAAAGTTGAAAAAACATTGAAAAAAATGTTTATTGCAGGTCTTGTAGAGTTTTTTTACAAGAATGGGAACCATAGAAGGCATTATCGGCTGGTGAGGTAATGATCATGACGCCAGGAGGGGTCAAAATGAAAAGTGCTGACGCAGTGACTCCTTCTTCAATGATATTGGGCAATGAAAGGAGGACACTTCTTGTAAGATACCTCCAGAGCTGCGATGGTAAGGCCGATTTAAGGGATATTGTCGATTTCATAGCTAAGGAAGAGGGAAAAGTCGATAGAAGACATAGAAAGAGCGTTTATGTCAGCTTAGTTCAGACGCACATTCCAAAAATGGAGCGAGCGGGGATGATCAAATTTGACCACCACATTGTCACATTGTTGAAGATTCCCGAAAATGTCGATGTGTATATGGAAATGGTGGAAAAACACGATATAAGCTGGAGTGCCTTTTATGCGGGAATTTCTGTGATATTTGGTATCACCGGTTTATGGTTTAATAATATCCCTCTGGTGGTAGTATCTGGGATTTATCTGATTCTCTCGATAATCCAGCACTTCAGGACCTACAGAGTGTTTAGCTCCGAGAATAGTGAAGAGTAATGGATGGTTACTCATGGATAACTTCAAGTAATTCGGAATTAACTATATACTTCAAGGGGTAAGAACGAGGTGAGTGCCTCATCGTTATGGTGAGACACCCTTCGAAAAAATTGGAGGCGAAAGATTTGAAAAAACTTTTAGCACTTGGAATGTTAGGCCTGTTAGTGGCCTTTGCAATGGCCCTCGGTACTAGTGCAACGTTCAGGGACTTCGAAGTTTCAAGAAGCACACATATTGAGGTAGTAGCAGATGACAACGAGCTCATTGACCTAAGACCCGGGCAACCATATGCGTACATAAATGACGAGGGTAAACTAGTGATAGAAATCTCTAAGAACAATCCCAACTGGCCAGGAAATCCTGACTCCCCATATTATGACGAGAATTGGACAGAGGACATGGGGATTGGTATCAGTGTTGGATCGAACTACAACTTTGACCATGTTTTCTACGTGAGCAACCATTTGTGGGAAAACAAGAATATTACCGTCAGAATAGTCTCAAGCAGTGAAGGCGTGGCATTCTTCCATCCAGCGGGGAAGGTATATGGGACTTATACTGGAGAAACACCAACAGAGTCAGACGAAGCAATAACTGATATATGCTTTGTATTGGAACCGGGTACCGAGCTTGGAATTTCAATGGAATTTGCAGGAGGAGCAAAAGGGAGCTATGCTTCTAATATAACAGTATATGCATGGCCAGAAGAAGACTTTAAGTGCCCTAGCTTAGGAGGTGGAGGATGATGAAAAAGATACTAGGAATATTTATGTTAATAGCGGGCATTATTATAGCGGTAGGTGCCAGTAGCGCCAACTTTGCTTACTTTGAGGCAACAAGAGACGTGAATGTTACTGTGGTCGCAGACGATAACGAGTTGATCGACTTAAAGCCCCTTCAGCCATATGCAAGAATTAACAGCAATGGAGAAATGGTAATACAACTATCAAATACTAGCATTAACTGGCCAGGTCATCCATCAAATCCAAACCAGGATGAAACTTGGGCAACAATGGGATATGGAATGGGCATAAGTCCAGACAGTACATATGTCTTTGAAGAGGTTTTTGAAGTAAGTAACCACCTCTGGGAAGATGTTAGCATATGTGTCGGGATTACATATGATGGAGATGGAGGAATACTGTTCTTTACAGGAGACTACGTTGAAGGTGCAGAAACAAGTAGCTTGAGTTTCACTGTGCCCCACGGAGAAGCTGTTAAAGTAGGAATAGTACTTGACAGTAGTGGCTTGGTAGATGGGGACAGTATTGATGGAGACATTATCATAACTGCGGATAATGGAGCATGTGAAGATTAGTCTTTCCATCTTGGAGCCTTTGCTCCTTTTATCTAAATTTGGGAGGAGAAGAAAGTGAGAAAAGCTATTAAATTTACTGTTCTGCCGATCATATTAGTCATGATGTTTTTTGCCTGGGGAGTTTTTGTGGTTAAGCCGATTCCAGTTGTTCTTGCTGTTGATGATAATGCCTCAGTTTCTATAGAAAACCCTCTTCCGCCATATGCTTATCTGAGTGGAGGATATTTGAAAATTGATATAAGCAATCAGAGTCCCCTTTATCCTGGTTTTGGAGAGGGTTTATCCCCGAACTCAGTTTACGTCTTTGATGATGTCTTCGAGATATACAACAACGAAACTGAAACGGAACAAAGCGTGATATGTGTGAGTATAACTTCCCCAACCTCAGCTATTGGGCTTTTTGTAAGTCCCTATAATGACACTTGGAGTCAGAGCATAAAGTTTGAAGTACAAGCAAACCAGAGCGTAAGGGTGGGAATGCGGTTCGACACTACAGGATTGCCCTTGGGAGATTACAATCAAAACATTACGATACAGGCTTTTGGAGGCTCATGTAAATGAAGAAATTCCTTGAATATTTCTTAGTTCTAGCGGTTACCGCTTTTGTTGTCGGCTCTATCCTCGGGGCTCTTCTTGATAGGCCCGTCTTCATGTCTTATGTTTCTTCAAAGAGCATGACCCCTACGTTGAACAAGGGTGATTTGTTCTTCATAAATCCTTTCTCAAGGAGTGCGGATGTTGGAGATGTAATAGTTTTTAATTTAAGAGGCAGCTGGACTGTTCATAGAGTTGTGGCTATTGTTGAAGATGGCTACATTACTAAGGGTGACAACAACGTTGCAACCGATCAGCAAGAAGGTAGGGCAAACCCAGTTTCAAAAGATAAAATAGCGGGAAGACTCATTACTATTGGCAATTCTCCCCTTAAAATCCCACAATTGGGCACTTACATCCAGAAGGAGATCTCAGGGAGGAATAAAATGTTCCTCGCGGCTGCTATGATAATTATTGGCGCCCTCGCGTTTACTGGAGAACCAAAGCACAAAAGAAAAAGGCCAAAGTTCATCAAGATTAAGTTCAAAACGCTTTACATCTTGACATCAGCCTTCCTTTTAATAATGCTCTCGGTTTCGATATTCGCTTCATGGCAGGTGTTCCCAATGGAATACGCGGTTACTTCAGCTGGAGGGCAGAGAGAAGGGTGGGTTTTGCCGGGTTCTATGTTTGAGAGAGAAATAACAATCAAAAATGGGAACTTCTATCCGATGACATATTACCTTGAACCTCAGAGTAGAAGGATTTCAAGCATATCAGAAACTCACTTTGAATTGGGGCCCCAAGAGGAAGAAACAGTTAAAGTTACAATAAGCGCTCCCGAGGAAACTTCCCTGTTCACAGATAAAGTTAGGGTAAACGCCTACATTCCACTTCTTCCCGAATCGATTATAGGTTCCTTATACAAAGTAAATCCTGTGTTGCCTGTTTTTGCAATCCTCTTTGAGACTTCGGCATTTCTTGGAGTTCTATACTTCATCTCGGGCATTGGGAATGAGGACGTATTGAAAATCAGAAATAAAAGATCCAGCTTATTAAGGCAAATCAAAATGGAGGTGTTTGGAAGATGAGAAAACTTATTCCAGTTATACTTTTGATGCTTCTCTCGTCACTGATAGTCATCGGTTCAAGCGGGACTTTCATCTACTTTAATGCGGAAAGAGAGGTAAAAGTTGCAGTTGTTCCTCATGACGAGGAATACATAAGCTTCATGTGCTACGATGGATACGCAGCTACGGTAATAGTTGACCAGAACAGCGAACTTACTTTTGATGCATTAACAATTGGCAACTACTTAAATGAACTTAAAACCGTTAATATCTGGCTTGACCCGGATTACTCCAACCTTCCAAGTGGTGTCGAAATGTGGATAGAGAGTGAAGATGGCATAACAAG
>QMUE01000176.1 GCA_003663535.1 Thermococci archaeon | reverse complement strand
TGGGTCTGTAAGAGTTATGGTTTCGCCCACGTAAACTCTCTTGTCAAAGAAAAAGACAAAATCCTTAACCTCCGGAAAGCCCTTTAGGATAAGTTCAGAAGGCATTGCATATACTTTAGCAGGTTTAAAGAACTTAGAGGGGCCTTGAGACTTGAAATTCTTCTTTATCTCGCTCCCTAATTTCCTCCAGAGCTTCCAGTCGTCTCTTCCATAAATGCTCACGGTAAAAAGCTTTGCATAATCTAGATCTTTTATTGCCTCTTCTCCCTCACCAAGGATTCTTACCAACTTTAAAGAACCACCAAGCCTGTGAAAAAGCCTTTCTATGCTTTTATCACCCTCAAAAACTATCCAATGCGTGGAGCTCTCAACGACTTTAACCTTTAACCCAAATCTTCTCATGAAAGCCCAGAATTCCGCCTCACTCAGCTTTGGGTTCTTTCCATAGATGATCGCATACATGATGGAAACTTCATTGGTGGATTTAAAAAGATTTGGAGGAGAAAAACTCTTAAATCAATTCCCAATAATACTTTTCTGGTGGATTTTTATGAGCCTTAAAGAACTTTATCGCTATCTTCAATGGAGAATGGACCCAGATGACGAGAGAGCAATTTTGAGATTCCATCGAATTGTGGAGGCATTTGAGAAGTTGAATGAAAAGGGACTGCTTCCCAAAGCCCCAAGGGTTCTTGATCTATGTGCTGGTACTGGAATAGCCGGCGTTGCGATGGCCAAAGCAACCAATGCCAAAGCCCTTACAGTTCTCGACGCTAGAGAGGGAGACCTCAAGAAAGTTGAAAAGTGGACTGAAATAGCGGGTTTAAATTTGAAGCCCGAAATAGTTGTAGGGGATGCAAGGGAGGTCGCAAAACTCGTTGGTAAGCACGATGTAGCAATCCTATGGGGCCTCACAATGCCGCATTTTGATGCTTTCGATGCCGTAAAGCTCTTCGCTAACGTGGCTTTGACCTTGAGCGATGATGGAGTTTTCCTTCTTGAAGAGGCAGACAGGATTTATGGGATATTCTACCAAGTAGGCTACAAGGACATGCTTGTGGAGGCTAAGAGCGATGAATACACACTAATCTCCCTTCACGAAGGCTACGACCCAATTAGAGGAGTGTTCAAGAGAACCTACTATAAACTGCCCGGGTTTGAGAAAATCAGTGAGCAGGAACACCGGCTCTGGGACTTAGCTTCTCAACTCGCACTTGGAAGCGTGTTCTTTAAGGAGTATCAGGTTATATCTCGCGCAGAGCATGGAGTAAACGGAGTTTCGCATATAATTTATTTAAAAAGTCCGAGGAGAAAAGTTGTTGAAGAATTTTTGAGAGGTTAGTACATGCTCTTTGAGATTGAGATTCCAACGAGGAAGGAGTTTGAGCTGATTGACATCACCCACTTAATAAACCAGAAAATAAGGGAGAGCGGGATAAAGGATGGGATAGTCGTGATCTTTACACGACATACAACCACAGCCCTTTTCATCAACGAAAACGAAAGCGGACTCCTTGAAGATGTCAGGGAGTTTTTTCAGAGTCTTATTCCCAAAGGGAAAGGCTACAAGCACGACAGGATAGATAGGAATGCACATTCCCACTTGAGGAGCATAATCCTAAATCCAAGCCTATCAATCCCAATAAAAGATGGAAAGCTTTTGCTTGGCACTTGGCAGAGCGTAATATTTGCCGAACTCGATGGACCGAGGAGAAGGAGAATTTTCATAAAGTTTTGCCAATGTTGACGTTTTTCTTCCCAAATCTCCATTTAAGCAAAAAAACAAATCTGCAAGGCAAAAATTTTAAATTTTGTAACGTCATAGTAGTATTAGAGGTGGTATAGTGTTAGAAATCTTTGACAAGTTGAAACCAGGAGAGATTGTGTTAGTAGAGTATTCATCCAAAGATGACCCAGTGCTATTCACCACTGAAGCAGCAAAGTGGGCTGATGCTAAGAAATACCAAGTACTGGTAACTGATTTCTTTAATCGCGTAGAGTTATGCCTAAAACGAACGAAACTAGAAATCCCTCAGTGTGAAGAGTTGAAAAAAGCAAAATTCATCGAGATTGGATACCGTAAAATATCCGAAGTAAATATGGTTGGATTTTTGAGAGGAGATAGAGATTTGTCTGCACTGGTCAGTGAATACCGTCAGATTTTTGATAAGATGGCAAGTGAAAAGTTTACGGTTGTGTTTCTCTTTGGAATAGAGAGATGGAACATTATAAGAAATGAAGAGATACAGCTTCTCAGTGTGCTTACAACATTTTTGGGAGACACTCGCAGAATTGCCTTTTACATCGTGAATCGGGATGTTTTAAATGCAACTAGCCCAAAAGCCCTTGCTTTACTAGAAGAATTGGCCACAACCATTATAGAATTCAAAAAAGACAAGAGAAGAAAGCTTGTAGTTACTAAGGCCCTTAACAGAGAATTAGAAGATCATGAAGTGGAGCTGTAAGAGCAACAAAGTTGAAGCACTTTTTCCTTAACTAAAAAGGAAAAATAGAAAGATTAACCACTTAAAATTTTGAATGCAAAGATCGGCACAGTATTCATGTTATTAACATTTGCTGTAGCTTCTCCCTTCTTCACGGTGTGCCAAGTCCCACTTTCTCCATATGCCTCAAAATCCACAAGATATGCTTGATTACTTATTTCCTCATAGCTGACATCAATAAATAGTCCTGCCAGGGTTGCAGCCTGAGCAGCTGCGTCTGTAATCTTCCCTATCATTACTAGATAATCAATAAATCCCAAGGCATCAACTCCCGATGAAAAGTAATTGCTCCCACTCACAGTGTATGTGTAATAAGGAGTCCTGTAAGAGGAGGAATATTTATATTCCATTGTCTCCCAATTGTCTATAGGAAGAGCTTTAACATCTGATGGCTTATACTCGGCGCCATCCAATGAACTTGGATCAAAACTTTTTATGTAGACATACTCCTCATAAAAAGTCTGCCCGTCACAATGAATCCCCCAGCGCTCATAGCGATAAGTGAAGTTCATCCAGATATAGCCATTCTGAACACCATTAAAGTAAACTTTTTTGAAATTGTCCCCAGATACATCATAAATATAGTGGTATCCTATCTGGGACCATTCAGTGTTTGTAAACACATACATCCCAAATCCTATCCTCGAAGCTGCAGCATAGTAATAAAGCAAGTGCCCCCAACTGTTTGAATCCAAACTTATAACTTCTGCAACAACTGCTCGAATGTTTTTATCTTCTGAGTCATCAAGCCACTCATAATATCCAGCCATTGGTTGAATGGCTTTGCTCGAGACAGGAGGAGCAGAAGAGTTTAAAGGTTTAAACCTGGGAGTTATTGTAATTTTAGAAACTGCTACTTCCCATTTTAATGGCACTCCTTGAATGGCAACATTACCATCTTTTACAACAGTAATCACCAAAAGCGGCTCACTTCCGAGTCCATGCTGTTTGGTGTAATTATTCCAGGCTCTCCTTAAATCTCTCAGATCAATATAAATTTCTCTTCCTTCTGCTTTGTAGTGTCCAACCTCCCTCAGCCCCTCAGGATATAATGCCTTAACAAAAACGTGAACTCCTGTAGCGTCTTCAATTCTCAAAACTACTGCAGGCCCAGGCTGTATGTTGTTGCTAGCAGTAGTCACAAAACCAAAAAAAACTAAACTCAATATGAAGATTGTAGTTAATCTATGCATTAGTAAATCACCAATTTAATTTTAGTATAAGTACCATATAACTTTTTTTGCACCATTATTTTCGTTTTCTTCATAAAATGACAAAACTTGAGATTAATCTGCAAAGTTCTCTAGTTCTTGCAAACTATTAGAAAATGACCATTTTTGACCAGTATTTCCTTGTAGTTTGAGCATTCTATTAATTATTGGTGATGTGTGATGTTTAGTTTCGAGAGTTTGAGAAGGTTTTGGGTGAAGGAGAGGAAGCCTGAAGTTCAGAGA
>QMUE01000175.1 GCA_003663535.1 Thermococci archaeon | reverse complement strand
GATAGATGCTTATAAAAACTATCCAATTGAAATTAAAGGGAAGACGTCTCTTCCTAGGATTCCACATGATTATCATCTGGCCCAGTTAAACATTTATCTGCGTTGGGCGGAAAGTGAATATGGCTACTTGTATTATGTCAGACTTCACGAGAGGCCAAAGAAAGTTTTGGATGGCATAGACTTCTCTAAATTTCCTGTAGTAAAAGGGAAAAACTTCAAGGCCTTTGAGATTCCGTATGATGAGAAGCTTTTTAAAGAGGCTGTTAAGCAATTCTATGTGATAAAGAAACACTATGAAAGGGGAGTACCTCCAAAAGGATGGAATGACTACACCTGCAGGTTCTGCCCTTATTATTATATATGTTCTGGAAATGGGTTTAGGGTTTAGCTTTCCATTTGAGGTCTTCCTCTATCACAGGTTCTATGAGATCCCTATTGTACAAGTCGGCTATTATTGCCCTTATAGGGACTTGGTTTAGAGCTAGTGTTTGGGGAGTTATTTTGGCATCAAAACTTTTTGCCAAGAAGTAACTGAGTTCGCTAGCACTTCGTGGTGTTTTTAGAAGTTCAAGTATCCTTGATTCTCCAGCTTCAACACGTTTAAGATTGAATTCCAGCAAATTAAGGGCCTTCTCTCCCCTCATTCTTCTGCCATGGGAAGGTATGAGAAGTACACCTTCTTCTGTATAATTCATCAATCGTTTTATAGATTCTTTGAAGAGGTTTGGTTCTATTAAATATGGAAGCCCCACACTCTCTATAACTCTTTCACCAAAGAAGCTGTCTCCAGCATAGAGCACAGCATTTTCTTCATCTAGAAAGCCAGTCATTCCTGGAGAGTGACCAGGTAGTTCAAGTGTCCTAAGTCCAAAAAGCTCATCACTCCAGTCAAAAACAGCATGAACTCTAACCTCACTAGGGAACTGGTATACTAAAAACCCCTTAGGGGCCTTTGATCCAAAAGTTAGTAGTTCTCTATTAAGTGGGGTTTCAGCTATTGAGAATTCGTATCGATGGATGAAGAGAGGTTTATCGAGTTTGGGGGCAATGGCAATATGATCTGCGTGGGCGTGAGTGGCAAGCATATAGTTAATCTCTAACCCAATCTTTCTAAGCTCCCTTCTAAGTTCTTTATGTCTCTTTCTCCCGTTTCCAGGATCGATTATTACGGTTTTTTCTCCGGTTTTTATCATGGTGGATGGACTTCCGGGATATAAGTATAAGTTCTCACCTAACTTTTCGAGAGCCATATTAACCACCAAAAAGAAATGGGCTTTTTTGTTAATAAGTTTTCAGTCCTTCGATTTCTTCAACCAGCTTTTTAAAATACTCATAAAACTCGCTCTGTTTTAGGTAATCCAAGGCGTTCCAAAATTCTTCTAATCCTTTAAATCCAGCCTTTTCGTATTCCCAAGCTTGGAGAACCATCTCCAGTTTGTCTGCAAACTTCACCAACTTCCCTTCAATACTTTTTTCTTCTTCGTAATCTCGGAAAAGCTCAAAATACTCTACCTTCTCAGCTCCCAAGATATCTATCATTGCCTTCTTCTCTGCTTTTTTCTTATCAACGTATATTTGGGCATCGAGGGGAAGATCGGTTATCCTTGCTTCTGCGAGATCATGAAGAATTGCTATTTTAAGAGCTCTCTCCACATTAATGTTTATCCCTTTCTTTCTAAGCTCATCTGCCAAGAATAGGGTTATCAATGCCACACGAAAAGCATGATCGGCGACACTTTCTGGTTTGGGAATCCCTCTAAGCAACCAACCCATTCGAGGGAGTTTTTTAAGTTTTCCTCCCTCTAGAAAGATTTCTAACATTCTTATTCCTCCGTTACATATAGGGATCTATTCGTCTCAATGGCCCTTGCAATGATACCATCCCCAATGAATCTTCCATATACTTTGACAACATCACCTTGACCAATATGAGGGATTCCAGAAAATTCGATCTTAAGACCATTCATATGAAAAGTCGTTCTGTAACTCGGTAGCTCCATGGGGAGGAACTCTACAGTAACTTTGTCTTCTACAATACCTTCTATCATAACATTCCTCCCTCGAAATTTTCCCCTTTTTAATTCATCAACGCTGAGGATATAATAATAGTTGTGACCGAACTTGACTCTTTTAGGCATCTCCCCATCACCCTTATAATGTAATAATCGTGAAGATAATTTGGTGGTGAGATATGATAAAGGTTGCGATTATAGGTGCTGAGAATGTTGGGAAGTCTACTCTAATGAATGCTCTTCTTGGAGAGAAAATTTCGGAAACCATGCCAGTCCCTGGAACAACCAAAAGAGTTATTAAAAAGGTTTTTGGAACAGTTAAAATACCAAAGACAATGAAAAATCCTTTTGGGGGAGCAGATGAGCTGGTTTTAATCGATACTGCTGGATTATATGATCCCCAACACGAACTGAGGGGGAAGGTTTTAAGTGAGGGAAAGTTCAAAGAGCTTATAGAGGAGATTGTATCTGCTGATGTAGTGATACACATGATAGATGCTCAATATGGCCTTCATAGGGGAATGGAAAAGCTTCATCATATCCTTAAATTCAGATATGAAAAACCGATAATAGTGGTTGTCAACAAGATAGATCTCATACCGAAAGAAAAAGTTGACGAACTTAGGGAAATTATTGAAAAAAGGTTAGAGCAGAGGCCAGTAATGCTTTCTTTAGTGACCTTTGAGGGGTTCAATGATCTCTTGAGAGTCTTGGTATATTATGCCCAGTATGCCAAGAATAAGTCTTAGCTACTTTTAGGATTCCCTTAATGTTTAGAATTTCATTCAGAAGAGCATAATCATTTGCAAGGTCTTCTGCAAGTTCTTTGGGAATGCCATTTTTAACTAGGCTTTTTTTGAATTTTCTCTTGCCTTTATTGATCGCTCTTTTCATTCCAGCAAACTGCCATAACATTTTGGGTAGAATCCACATTAATCGCAAGAAAGATAGAAGGAGGGGGAAAATCATCAAAGCTCCTCCTCAAACTCTTCCTCCTCAATCTCTATCTCTCTCTTCTTTTTCTTTCCGAGGTTTTGGAGCTCTTTAAGGCCTTCAAGTTTACCCATCCTTTCTTTCATAAAGGCTCCCACAAGGGTCTTTATAATGTTCATGCTTTCCATGTATTCTTTAGTGAGCTCAAAGGCCTTGTCTGGGTCCATTCCAGCTCCAACAAGCTCTTTATAAAAGCTTGCTACATTTTTTCCGAATTTTTCGGCCTTTTCTGGATCATATACATCGTTTAGGAGTTCCTTTATGGGGCCGAAAATTGAGTCCATTATTTTTGGTAGGTGCTCTGAGACTGCACTGAGGATTTCGCTAACTTCTTCCGCATCATCTCCGCCTTCTTTCTTCTTTGGGACTGTATAAAGCATGTCTTCGAGCATTTCTATTTTTTTCTCGATGAGCTTTATGTCCTCTTCGCTCTTTGCTTCTCTGAGTTGTTGTGTGAGCTCTTTAATGGTATCTTCTATGAATTTTTTTGCTCCTATTTCGCTTTCCATTGCTTCTTCAATCTTTTTCTTTATCTCTTCACCAAATTTTTCATTAAATTCCATTTCAATCACCTCAATAATTATTCTGTTTGGTCAAACTTAATTGGGATTCCGATCAAATCAAACCACTTATTGAGCACTTCTTTTTTGAGTGCGTATGCCTTCCCCTTTTCGCCATCGACCTCTTCAACAACGTTAAGGTAGGTTAAGTGGTGAATCTTTTCTCTAACAGTATTTCGTGAAGCCTTACCCCTTCTTTTTTTCAATTCTTGAGTGATCTGACTTATATTAGCACTTTTTAGATCAAAGAGAATCCGCACAATCTCTCTTGCTATAGAATCATGTCTTATCTGGGGGACAACAACGTCTATTCCCAGACCGCCGTATTGGGCATATATGTTCATTAGCTTGAGATAGTTCTCTGCTAACCTTGAGACTAACTCAAAACTGGTCATAAGCTC
>QMUE01000174.1 GCA_003663535.1 Thermococci archaeon | reverse complement strand
CTGAATACTAATATGGGTGCGGTATTTTCTCAAACTCTTAGAAATGGAAAAAGAGTTGTTGGAAGTGAGGATTGGGCTGCCAGAGGTGGAACTGGAAGCGTTCTCTTAAGGGCTCACAATGTAGTTGCCGTAATCTTTGGAGGAAAAGTTAGAAAGAAGTTCCCGAAGGAAGATATAAGCAATATAAGGATTGCAAAGTCCATAGTAGAGGGAGTTCATAAAAAACCTATGAGTGAAATCATAAATGAGAAAACTGTAAAATATAAGTACAATCCCAAGCTCAAGACTGGAGGAACTTTTGGAGGGAACTATCCTGCTGAAGGGGATTTCGTGCCGATACTAAACTGGCAGATGCCATATATTCCAAAGGAAGAGCGCATTAAGATTCATGAGAACATAATGAAATACTACTGGGAACCCTTCAATAAAGAGGCGATAGAGACCAAAAATTGGACTAATTGTGGAGAGCCCTGTCCAGTGGTGTGTAAGAAATACGCCAATGGTCACCACATAGAGTATGAGCCGAGAGAAGCAAACGGCCCGCTCAACGGGGTGATAACTCTTAGAGCGAGTGATGTAAGTGTTCACGCGGTTGATGCCATGGGATTTGATGCAATTAGCTTTGGAGGCACTGCGGCATGGGTTTTGGAACTTGTCTATAGGGGATTGCTCAAGCCAGAAGAAGTTGGAATTAGTGACAAGCCCGAGTTTGATAAGGATAGCTTAATTCTAAAGCCCGTTGAAACCAGTGAAAAGAACGCCAAACTCGTTGCCGAATTGGCCCATAAGGTTGCCTTCGCCGAAACCAAACTCGCCAGCATAATTGGAGAGGGCGTAAGGAGAGCCGGTGAAATACTTGACGAGAAGTTCAAGGATAGGCTAAGCTATGGAGAGAGTTTCAAAGATTATGGAGTTTACACGCCTATAGGAATGAGCGGAGAGATGGTACCTACTATGTACTGGGCAATAGGAAACTACATACCGCTGCCAATTCAAGGTCGTTACTGGACATTCTACCAGTTTGGAGTGTTTCTTGAGCCGGAGGAGCTGGCTAATAAGATAGTTGCCAGTGTTCTCTATGAATACTGGTACGACAACGTTGGTTGGTGTAGATTCCACCGTGGATGGGCAAAGCCTGTGTTGAAGGCACTCTTTATGGAAGCTTATGGAGAAAACGTAGACATGGAGGAGCAGGCTAGAAAAACAATAAGAAAACTTGTTAATTTCCTCAAAAAGGCTGGTTACGAGCCGGTGTTTTGGGATTCAATGAGGGTTATAGATTTGGTTGCAAAAGGAGCTGAAGAATTTGGAAATGAAAAGTGGGCTGGGAAGTTCAAGAGAGAGAAGGTCACAACAGCGAAGGAGTATTTAAGGAGAGTGCTTAGAGAATACAGTAGAATCTTGGGTGTTGAATGGACGTTCTAATTTTTCATTATTTGAATTTAAAGAATCTAGAGGTGGTTAAAAATGTTGGAGGAACCAGTTATTGCTATAAATTTTAAAACTTACATAGAAGCGACTGGAGAAAGGGCTTTAAAGATAGCTAAAGCAGCGGAAGAAGTCTACAAAGAGACTGGTGTGACTATTGTGGTTGCCCCACAGTTGGCTGACCTTTACAGAATTGCTCAGGAGGTTGAGATTCCGGTTTTTGCCCAGCACATAGATCCAATAAAACCCGGCAGTCATACGGGACATGTTTTACCAGAGGCCGTTAAAGAGGCTGGAGCCGTTGGAACTCTGCTTAATCATTCGGAAAACAGAATGATTCTAGCTGATTTGGAGGCTGCAATCAGAAGAGCTGAAGAAGTTGGCTTAATGACAATGGTCTGTTCAAACAATCCAAAGGTTTCAGCAGCTGTTGCTGCATTAAGCCCAGATTATGTTGCTGTTGAACCTCCTGAGCTTATTGGCACAGGAATCCCTGTTAGTAAGGCTAAGCCTGAGGTGATTACTAATACAGTGAATCTCGTGAAAAAAATCAGTCCAAAAGTAAAAGTTCTAACTGGGGCGGGGATTTCAACAGGAGAAGACGTTAAAAAAGCATTGGAGCTTGGGACAGTTGGAGTCCTCTTAGCAAGTGGCGTTACAAAAGCCAAAGACCCAGAAAAAGCAATAAGAGATTTGGTATCTTTGATAATTTAATCCTTAAGAGTGATTAATTCGGCTTCAATATCCTCAAGCGAGGAATTCCAACCTCCTATCACGTATTTTTCTCCTTTTTCTGTTTCAACTGTTATGTTTGATACCACTTTTCCTTCGTTTTCGAAGAAGGCTACTATTTTGCCTGTTAGTTTAACAGCTTCTTTACTCTTTACGAATCTTCCAATTATTTCAACTTTTTTTCCAAGCAAATTGTATTCTCTGAGGTCTTCTACAAGAGATCGGATGTGTATATATGTTTTTGGCAATTTAAGCTTTCCACGTTTTTTGTATATTAGCTTACCAGTGGGCCAGAGGGCATGATAAAAATATCGATCCAACATAAAAAGGAGGTTTCTATCTTTTATTATCAGTGCATACCCTCTTAAAGTTCGATTTGTTGATTTGAAAGTCTCAGGAGGAGCATAAATCCCAAGAGCCTTGTCTTGTATTGCTATTATTGGATCTTCGACATCTCTACTTCTTATTTTATTTGCCACTTTGGGGACTTGTTCTGTTCCATAAACGAAAAGATCAATTGCGATTTCCCTGCTTCTAGCTTTTATTAGTGGTGTTACTTTTTTCAATAATAGGTTAGGAATGGCTATGGAAAGATGGTATTTTGCATTTTTTATTGCTTCTTTTATATAATTCTCTAACACTGCTTTACTTTTTACGATTATCACTTCCCTACTGCTTTCGTATGGAGTGTATATTGCTTTGAGTTCCTTTTTTGCTGTTTCTAATTTTCTCACATAATTTTGTTCCATGGAGTTGAGAACTTTCCCAGGATCAATTGGAACCACTTTTTTAGGACGATCACTTGTGATTGCGACAAATCCCTTGCTCATTAAACTCCGCACAACATCATAGATCCTGGGTTGGGGAACTTTGGAGAGAGAGGCGAGCTCACCTGCTGTTAGGGGGCCCTGCTTAATTAAAGTGAGATATGCATTTACCTCGTACTTGTTAAGGCCCAGTTCTTTCAAGAGTGCCTTGAGCTCGCCTTCCTCCATCCTTACGTCCCTCAAATTACAGCATTTTCAGTAGTTTTGTCGAAAATATGAATATTATCTAAATCAACTACTATTTTAACTTTGCTGCCAATTTCTAAAGGTATATGTCCTGGTAGCTTTATTTTTATAAGATTCCCTTCTCCCACTCTAGCGTGGACTATGGTATCTGAAATGTTCACCATATGTTTGCTAACAAAATATATAAGTTTTGTGATATAAACCACTTTTTGTAGTTGTATAATGAAAAGTGGGAAATGAAAAAACTAAAATTTGACAAGTTTCCCGGTTTTTGAAGATTCATAAGCAGCTAAGATTATTTCCAAGTTTTTCTTAGCCATTTCTCCAGTTATCAGGGGTTCTTTGTCTTCTATTATGGAGTTCAGGAAAGAGTTTACAATTCCACTAACATCTGCTCTTTCCCAGTATATTTTTTCAGCTTTGTCTTGGTAAACCGTAAAGTCGGGATAAGCTGTTCTGATGTCAAGAAATCCTTCTTTTCCTAAGAGATAATATTTTATCTCTAAGCCATAGGAATATCCTTTGGGGTTAGCCCATCCAGCGTTAAGAACTGCTACAACACCGTTTTTGAATTCTAGCACTGCAGTGCCTATGTCATCCACGGGAAATCCAAATATTTTTGAGCCTATGCTCGCATAGATACTCTTCGGTTCGTCGTTTACAAGCCAAAGAAGGGAGTCTATGCCATGAGGTGCAGTATCCATGAATCCTCCGCCGCCAGATTTGTTTTTATCTAAAAACCAACTCATATCCAAGCCTTCAAGGAATATTGGCGGCTTTACATACTCTGAAATT
>QMUE01000173.1 GCA_003663535.1 Thermococci archaeon | reverse complement strand
TTTGAAGCCTACGCCACCTTTATCGTAATGGCAAAAGATGAAGGTCAAGCCGAAATCCTGGTGAAAGAACACATCAAAAAAGAAAACCCACCAAAAGGGGACGTGGAGATACTAGACGTTGAAGAAGTGTCAATCGACCAAGCGCAAGTTTTGGGATTAGTGGTTGACTAACTAACGCCATGAAAGGTTTTGAATAAATATTTGACTTATCTTGTCTTTATCCCTTATTATTTTGACGTGATTAAAATAAAATATTTGTCAACTTGGCAATTTATAGAGAGGTAAGATATATTTACCTTTGTAATTCAAAATACTATCATGGTGAACTTGTACCGAAAAGGTAGGATAGCTGAAAATGAATAATCTACGATAGAAAAACCTAAAAGAGGGGAACCTCATGAAGCTTCCTTTGTCAATACCTCCGGAACCTGTTTCACTAAAGGCCGATTTTAAGAAGGGTCTCGACACTAACTTTAGAGGGACTATTCCTGCCATTAAACAAAGCACTTGGGCTGCTAGTTACCTCTGGACCAATTATAGGTGGGGTCTTATCTTAAAGCGATACGGATTTTCGTGGCAAATGTTTATGAAAGCTGTTAGAACTAATTCTTTAAATTTCCTTAGATGGATACAGGGAGAAAAAACGTGGGATGAAGCTATAAAAGATTTGATTACCATTATTGAAGAGATGCTAGAAGAAAAGCAAAGATAAAGTTAAAACAAGCTAGAGATATAGACACCAACAAGATAGTCCATGTATTCTGTGACCTCCTTAAAAGGTGAGACTTTCATTGTAAGTAAAAAGGTATAATGGGGGGTAATTTCATGGGGGATAGGGCAGATGGTATTATTGGGTTATTCTTTTTTATCTTCCTAGCCTTTTTGTTTATTTGGATGGGAAAACATAGTGGTCCAGAAGGACAATTCGTGTTTGGGAACGCTGGCAAGTTGCTCTTAATGGCAATAATAGCAGGAGTAATTATTGGAGCAATATTGCTTTTGACCAAAGAATAAATACTTTCATTTTTTATTCTCTTTCTTCATTTTAAATGTCCTTTCTCAACCTTGCAACGAGCTGTTAACAAGAATTTATGGAAAAATAAAGATTAAACATGACAATAAATCCTTACCATATGTTTATCATTGGGATTGTACCCTGGTCTATTGCCCTCAAAGTGTTCGTTAGTCACTGTTAGACTGGATATATCGGATATCCGAAATAGCTTCCATCCGACAGGTCTGCCCGACTCGCTATATCCCCCAATCTGATATGCTCTTAAGACTTCATTTCCTGCTGTGCTTATGCCATAGCAAAAGGGTTCTACTATGCGGATACCTCCTTTATAATAAAACTTAAGAATCCTCTTTGACTTTATTGCAGAGCAAATAACAGACTTCATCTATTTCTACCTCCTAAACCTTGACACAATAACAATCACAACTTAAGATATGAATTTATTATATAAATAATTTACGTACGTAATTATTACTTTTAAATGTGACAAGTTTTTCGCCATAACACCAGAGTGCAGGTAGCAAAATCGTTTTATACACAAACATGCAAAAAGTATATAGCATAATACAGGAGGATCAAGTTAGAAATCGTAGAATCACTTGCGAAGGAATAAGGTTAAATATATGTAAAAACAAATTAATATGGAGAAGGTGTAAGAAATGGCGATTGCTACATTTGCTCAAGCTATACAAGGGGCTTATTATGGTTATAAACTTGGAAAAGACATTCTAGATGACTTCAAACGCTCTTCAAAATTACCTCTTGGAAAAGACATTTATGTGACTTTTGCATTAGTCACGATATTCAAAGAAAGAGCGTGGCCAAAATTCAAAGACGTTGAGGATGAAGTAGTAAAAGTCCTTCGTGAGTATCACTTTAACAAAAGTAAAGGAACTCTAACATTGGAAATCTCCGGGAAAAAAGTCCAGTGCGCCGTTGAATATCAGATCAAGACAAACTTCCTGCTACCGTATGATGAGGATATCTTTCCTATCTCTGGAGAAGAGTACGAAAATATGGCCGAGGAAATATATGACTTGGGAATTGCTACAGACTTGACAGTTTTCATAATTCCGAATCTTAGAGAACTCTCAAAAGAAGAAAGCAAAAAAGCTATGAGAGACATTTTAAGCATTTTGGAGAACATAAAATCAAAACTTCAAGAGAAATTCGCAGTTAAAAAAAGCATCATACGGCTAAAACTCCAATTTGATGATGAAAAGACAGCCAGAGAGATTTACACTAAACTCAATGAGGTTATATCCTCAAAAAATATTGCCACACTTGCAAACATTCCAGAACCAACTCGCACAATGGACACTATCGAAATAAATATTAGAAATGCCGACGCAGGAGTAATTGAAGCTTTGTTCTCTATAAAGTTTAGGAGGTTCCCCCCATGGTGAAAAGTTGCAAAATAATAAAAGTCAAAGCATTACACCTTGGAAAACTCTTAGAACTCCTCACCCCTGAAGCAACCATAGACTACGACGAAATTCCCATACAAAGAGAAGACTTAGACCTAAGTTTAATCAACAACGATCCCAAACTTTACACAAAAATAATCTCCAGAAAAGAAGATAGTGGATTAGGAGTAGAATTCAATGCAAAAATTGAAAGTTGGTGGATCACAGAAAGTGCCGGCAGATTAATAGCACTAAAACCTACGAACAAAGTCACATTCTTCGTATATACTGCCGAGAAAGTCGAAGGTTTCATGGCAATCTTTGCAAAAGGTAAACTCCTAAAAAGTTTTATTGCCACAATTAACAAACTCTTGGAAACTACAGATTGGTATTACGACGTTACGTTTAACCTCCACGAGAATGAAGAAGTCCTTAGAAAAGAGTTCGGGAACTTCAGCAGATTCTATACAAGAGATATGGATCATGAGCTTGTGAAAAACGCTACAGTCGGAGGAATACGCTTAGAAGACTCCCCTGACTATCATAGATTCCTCGAAGAATATGGTGGTTATCTCTCCGTTCTTTTCATAGACTATGGTGGGCTAGAAATCATGCTCTCAAGTAGCGGACGTATATGGAGCCCCAAAAAAGAATTCGAAGAAAGAAAGTATGAAATAATCAAAGATCTCCTTATCAGACTTGAAGAAATAGGAGTACTTGAATATCACTAGCTTTTATTTTATTCCATTTAGTGAGACCATACGATGACAGAAATCACAGAGCCACTTACAAAATTCCATTTATCCTGACCCTCGACGAAGCACTCAAACAAAAGAGCGAAGGAAAGAAAAAGTGAGTTAAGTATGAAATAAAAAAAGGCAAGTTCTAAGTGCTCTATAGCACTTCTAACATTTTCTTATCTGCCAGTATCTTTTCCTTCCTCTGCTGTATAAGTTGTTTTATTTTATTGGGGAGATCCCTATTGAACTTTTCAATATCTCTGTTTATCAAGGTTATGTACTCTTTCAATAGCTTGAGATCTTGGTCGTATTGTTTTTTGAGTTCATTTTCATCAGCTGCGAATACCAAATATTCAATCCTAACCATCTGATCTTTGATAGTTCCTCGCGGGTATACGACAGGTACCAGATTATTAGGTCGATAATGGAACACTTCTGCACTACCTTCAAAGGGTATTTCGATTATTATTTTTGTCCCATTTACCTCTTTTCGTTCTAGAATGCCAATAAGTGGGTTAGGATCAACGTAGAATTTTGCATCTTCTGAGGATTTGTTTATGCCCTTCTCATTAAGTTGTATGGGTTTTAAGGAATACTTCTTTACCAATTTCTGAGTGAGTTCATCCTCGTCCATGCCGAGGAAATCTTCTCGATCGTAACTTTTGAGTTTTTCTTGTATCTTAGCCATAATCTTTTCAGAGAGTTTCCTAAATTCTCCATTCTCAAACAAATACGGCGATTTATTTCGTACGATTCCCATTGTGCTTCACCACTTTAATATAGCTTACATAATTGTTACCCTTAAACATGATAAG
>QMUE01000172.1 GCA_003663535.1 Thermococci archaeon | reverse complement strand
TATCTCCTTCTTTTTCTTCTCTTCTTCTCCCTTTACCCATGCCTCGTAATCCTCAATTAGTTTGTAAATAATGTTGTCCACAAAAATCGGAATCTTTTTCGCTTTTGCAACTTCTTCCGCATCTTCATTAACTTTCACATTGAATCCAATAACCACACCATAAAATGGTTCCTCTTCTTTTACACTAAGAGCCTCCATAACATCGATTTTGCTGATGTTCCCTACATCCGCTTTTCTAATGGAAATGTTCTTTTCATGAAGCTCCTTACTTAGGGCCTCTAGGCTCCCAATTGTATCCGCTTTTACTATAACTCCCACTTTATCTGTGCTCATGATAACACTCTTTATCTGTTCAAGAATCTCTCTTCTGGCCCTTTCCAACTCTTCCTCATCTCTCACTGCAATCACAGGAGAACCTGCAAGGGCCTCTTCCAGATCGGGTGCTGCTATTTTAATACCCGCTGATGCTGAAACTTCATCCACATGGTCAAACCTGTATCTTGGATCTCTTATCTCATCAAGAGGCTTAGGCTTAAGAAGAGCCCTTATCTTCGTGACTATGGCCCTATCTTTTCCACCAACTACTATAGTGTCATCTTTCCTTAGGGTCCCATCGTAGATTATAACATCTATTGTTGTTCCAAAGCCTATTTCCTCTCTAACTTCAAGTATGGTCCCTCTTGCAGGCCCCTCCACCTCTATCTTGAGCTTTTCCTCCAGATATTTTTGAGCCAACCCCGAAATGAGGACTAATAATTCCGGAACCCCAATACCATACTTTGCTGAAATTGGTATTATCGCGAGTTCCCTCCTGAAATCCTGAACACGATCGAACCTATTAGCTTGGAAACCAAGCTCATAGAACTTACCTATTAACTCCCAAAGTTTTGTCTCAAGCTCCTGTTGGGCCCTTTGATCTTGTTTTTTGATATTGACTAAAAAAGGTTCATTCTCTACTACTTTCCATCCTTTTATACGATCGATCTTATTTGCAGCTACAACAAAGGGGGTTTTGTACTTCCTCAAGATCTCTATGCTTTCCAAAGTTTGTGGTTGAAAACCCTCATTCACATCTATAATAAGAATTGCTAAATCCGCCAAGCTTCCTCCTCTTGCTCTTAAACTTGTGAAGGCCTCGTGACCGGGAGTGTCAATAAAAAGCAGGCCTGGAAGCTTGATCTCACCTTTCCAAAGGCTCAGAAGAGGTCCCGCTAGTTCCTTAACTACCTCAATGGGAACTTCAGTAGCACCTATGTGCTGGGTAATCCCACCCGCTTCTTTCTCCGCTACGCGGGTATTACGTATACGGTCAAGCATCGTTGTGTTGTGAACTATTACCCCATTGGCAACAAAATTTCCTGTATCTGTTGTTAGATCATAAACATAGCCCTCATACTCAACTTCCTCAATAGCGTTAACCGGGACAAAAACAAGTGATTCTACAAGGTTTTCAATATAGTCGACATCTTTGGAGTCAAACTCCTTATTTTTCCAAACTTCTATAAGCTCTCTTCCTAATTCAGTTAGTTTACCATCTTCAATCAGCCCCTCTGCTTCAAAAGCTCTCAAATAATTATGATCCTTTTTAGAACCTTCAAGAGTTGCTATTTTGGCATCTAGATTCTTGGAACCCTTCCTAAGGGTTTCAAAAATCCTTTTGAGGATCTCGTAACTTGGTAATTGAGAACTTTCATACTTTGCATAGTACGGAACGGCCCTATTTAGCTCGGTTTTTGTAAACCCAAACAACAACCTAAGCCTTCTGAGTTCCTCTTGAATTGGATAAGCCTCACTTTTTTTGCTTTTCTCAATTATTTCATCAAGCCTCTTTTGTTTATCTTTAATCGAAAATCCAATCCAGTTCTTAAAGCCAATTAAATTCCTTCTTCCAGAAATTACTAAGAGGTAGTATGTTTTCTTGCTCTCATTATAATCTTTGTTCACCTCATAAATCTTGGAGAAAATACCAAATCTCAAGAGAACAAGAGAGAGACCTTCTATTAGCTCCTTCGATGCACTTAACACTTCTATCCTTGCATCCTTTTTGTTTGCATACCCATCTGCATCAAAGTATCCTCTTAAAAACTCAGCTACAAGAGTTTTAGGAGCTATAAAGAGTACATTTGGAATTCTAAGTGAATGGGCCTTTTTACAATCAGGGTAGTCAAAAAGTCTTTTTAATAGCCTAAGAATAGCATTGCCACCTTTTTTAAGCTCTAGTTCGTAAGAAGTCCTTCTTTTGATCCTAGCTACCTCAACTCCAAGTTTTTCAAGTTTCTTGAGCCTCTCATATACTTCAACATCGTTGTTAGCAATCTTCGCAGTACTCCCATCACCAAACATGACACCAGCAAAGTAAAAAATTGGCTTCCACTCTTCAAGGGTCTTTGGAACTTTTATGTAATAAAGTGGTTTCCCAGATCTGTGAACCCTAGGGGTAAAAGCTATCTTCTCAATATTATCAAAAAGCTCAAACGCAGCTAGATCCTCAACCCGGAATACATTTCTCTCAACTTTATATGCTCTCTGACCTCTGAAAAATGGTCTAATCTCCTCAAGTTTACTATCTTCAATCTTAGCTATTAACTCCTCATCCGAAATCTTTGAGTATACAAAATCCATGAAATGCTCAAACTTCTCATTTCCTTCTATCTTTCTTGGGACTGCAACATAATCACCAGGTCTAAGTTGATCCGCACTCTTCCAGCCTTTATTTGTAAGAAATGGATGTTCTGGAGTAACAGAGACCGGATGCCAGTTTTTAAGAAGTACTTTGATAATCCTCCCTTTGTGATGAATTTTCCACACATATTGCGATCTTATATTTGAGAGAATTCCTTCAGAAGAGACGCCCGGGACTTCAATTTTTAACTTCCTAATTTCTTTCTCATTGTCTTTTGTGACAACTTCAGAACTTTTTTCAAATAGTTCTCTTAGAGAGGTTAGACCATATTGGGGCACTATAACCTTCTCATTTGGCAATAAACACTTCCCGTGATCAACATGTCCTAAAACAGCTATAATTGGCTGCCTAATCTTTTTCATGCTCTCACTCTCCCCAAAACTTTTGATGATCGTTACGGGATTAACTAAAACACCCGCTTTTTAAAGGTTTAGGGAGTTAACCTTAAAAATCCCCCACACTTACCACATTTAGTGGTTATTATGGAGAAGAAAATCCTACAGAAAGGAAGGAGCTACTACAAGAAGGGTAAAGTCCTATGGGTTCTAAAACATAAAGAAAAGCTCTTTTCCAAAGTTTTAGGGACTTATCCCTACTACGTAGAGGTAGATTTGGCCAAAAATTCTAATAAATGCACATGTCCTCAAGGAAAAGACTGTAAACATGTCGCTGCCACTTTAAGCGCGTTTGAAGAGGGATTCTATATAGAAAGTACAGACCCCCTTTCCGAATTTTCACCTGAATCTTTTATCGACAAATATTTCTTCGAAGAAAATCCCGAACTCGGTTTGGAAACACTACTAAAAGAGCTTCATTATCAGATGAACAACGATGAAAGTGGAAGTGAAGTTGCAAAACTTATCAGGAAAGTCCTAAAACTTTTCCCACTCTCGCCCTCAAAGGAAATTGGCTTCCAACTTAGAGATATTTTTGAGGAGTTTCAAAGACTATTTTCAGACTACTCCCTAACAGAAGACCTTGAAAAAGAGATTAAAGATGTTATAAAAGATTGCTCCCTTTGAATTTTCTCTCAAGGCATTATACCCCCACCCAAAGGACGAGGCCTGAAAAAAAGGAATTCGCACTCACTTTAAGCTTCTCTGTTATTATGCTCCATCAAACCCCATTCCAAAAAAAGCCTTATAAAGTTTGTATACTCTAGAAAAGCACTAGAGGGTGAGGAAAATGAAGGCAATATATAAGGGTATGTGCCCAAATTGTGAGGATAAAATAAGCGATGAACGATTATATAAAAAGCATCCATGTGAGATATGTCTGGAGGATGAAATCCACTCCGATATCTAT
>QMUE01000171.1 GCA_003663535.1 Thermococci archaeon | reverse complement strand
GTCAGTCATTCCAGTGGACATTGCTACAAGAAGTGAAGCTATGAAAATCCATGCAACTCCCACTAAAGCTGTGACAACGCTTCTACCAAGTCCAAGGTCTCCAAGCTTGTATGCGGTTACTAAAAGTAGAACAAATGCCAAAATTACCCCGCCAATCAAATAGTAAATTGGAAGCTCTTCATTGTTTCCATTTTTGTCTTTTACCTTGCTTGCCTGTGCAAGGCTTTTCATGGCAACTGCAATAACTGGGAGTGAAAGTATCAATCCTGCTATTGAGCCTCCAAGAAGCATGCCTATACCCAAAGGCCTTGTCATTGTACCATAAACATAACCGCTTATTGCACTTTCTTGAACATCAGCTGGAATCCACCCAAGGGCTTTAACCACTGGAGTTATAATGTAATAGGAAAGTACCCCTCCAGCGAGAACTATTAAACCATTTCTTCCGGTGATTAAACCCATACCAAATACCATGAGTGAGATGGCCACTGTGAGGTTGATCCAGGCTGGAAAGTGAAGCATTGCTCCTAAATCCACGACCTCGGGAATTACATGTGGTAATCCAAAGATTGGGAACTGCTGAATAAGATAAATCACAGCACTGATTATCATTCCAAAGAAAAGAAGTCTTGCCTTTTCTATACCACTTCCCGGAGTCTTAAGGATAGTAGCAACTGCAGTTCCAGTGGGGAATCTAAGTCTATCTATTTCAATCATCTGCTTTCTAAGGGGAATTATGAAGGTTATACCTAAAATTGCACCGGCTGCTGTCGCTAGGAAGAAGTACATTGTATTTATCTCTTGGTGAAGTCCCATTATGTAGAGTGCAGGAATTGTAAAGATAACACCGGACACTGAAATGTTAACAGCTGAAGCGACAGTTTGGACAATGTTGTTTTCTACTACTGTGCCTTTCTTTAGGATACCTCTGAGAATTCCCCAACCAACAATTGCTGCAATGGCAGAACCTCCAGATGTGAAGCCCATTATCATCCCGGCGTAAGTAAAACTTGCAGCCATGAAGGCACCCCAAAGAACACCCAAAACTACTGCAGCAGGTGTTACTTCTCTATAACTTTCCTCTCCTTTTGTAACACTCTGTCCAGCATATCTCTCCATTTTTCAACCCCCTGTACATTTTTGTACATGTGGTTTATTATCTATACTAAAGATACAAAAGCAAGGCATTCTGTCTTTTTTGCACATATAAAGTTTTTCAGTCTGTTTAAAGCCATTAAAGAGAAGTACAAAGCAATAAAACTACAAAAGGCTCAGTTATGTTGCACTTCTATCATGAACCATGTATAATGCACAAAGCCCATGAAAAAATTACTTGAATGTAAATTCATCACCCATGGTTGCTCATTATTATGCAAAATTTCCAAAAATTTTTCACGGAGCAGATGGTCGCTCAAGAAATTTTCAAATAGATAGAAAGAAATTTCAGGTTAGATGTGAGTTCTTTTAAAGGGAAGATGTAAATTTCTGGAGAAATATTCTTAAATCCGTCTTAAAGGGCTCTTCTGATTTTTTAATTTCTTCTTCCAAGAGTTTGATAAAGAGATTCTCCTCGCTGGTTGTTGAAGCAATTTCTTTGACTTTTTTCTTTAGTTCTTCGTAATACTCAATATAGGGTCTCACCTCAAAAAGGGCCTGTTCTATTTTTTCCTCCATGTTATTACCCCCTATCAAACCAATACCACCACATTTTCTCCAAATCCTCCCGTTGACCAACCATTATAAAGTATCTGATTATGGCTATGTTGATAAAGATCAATAATATTGTGAAGATGTAATATGCAGGTATCGCGAGGCTTAGAAATGTGAAGTAATCCCAAAGGAAGTGAAGTAGTATTCCTAAAATAAGATATCCAGAAACATTCTGAATTTTTCCTTCAGCTTTTAGACCGTATCCCACCCCAACTATTGCACTCCATGTTGCATGGGCGAATGGAGTTAAAAAAGCTCTAACTATAGTGGTGCCAACTCCATAGCCAATCCCATATAAGAAATTCTCGGTGGCTGCAAATCCTAATCCCGCTGCTACTCCATAAACTACCCCATCCATGATCCCATCCATTTGGCCAGCTTTGAATGGAAACCTAATGGCCAATGCTTTTGCAGGTTCTTCAACAAATCCAGCTATTAATGACATATAAAATGCTGTCGCTGGTAAAAGAGCATATCCAAAGCTCCCTCGTACTAAAAACGCTTCTACGGTCATAGCTATACCGATTGAGAGTGTTGCACCTAAAATAAAGGTGCCAATCACAAATCGTTTGGGCTCAGGTTCATATTTATCCTCATGATAGAAATACCATAATATTGCTAAAGCAGGAGCGTAAGCAAAGAAAATTATCGTACTGAAGATGTCCATCTCATCACCAGAAATAATTAAGTCCATGTAATTTTAAACTTTTGTGATTTTTAGAATCTTGTCCTGTGGAGATAGACATATTATATTCTTTGAATGGCCCTGATTAATTCCGTCAATTTTCCAAAACTTAACATTTCTGTTTCTAATGGGACAAAAACCTCAAATGCTATTGTATTCAAGCTTCTTAAGAAAGGAGACACAATCTCTCTGAGGATGTCATTTCCATAGGCCCACGGGGAAAAGGCAGGCATGACTATTAGGTTTTCACTTTTTAAAAATATTGGCACCTTTATCAGAGCTCCTACTTCATCTCGTAGTCTTATAGCAGGGTGTTCATGCCCTATAATAAATCTATCCCCTTCTACAAGCTTATGACCATGAACAATTTTCCAATTTCCAATTTCAAGTTCATCTAAAATCTCAACTCCTAAGCTTTTTATCCAGAATATACCAACATCATGGTTGCCTCTTATGACTATTATCTCCTCAACCAGCGGGGAGATCTTATTAAAGAATGTTTCTAGCTCAATTTTTTCTCGTTTGAATGGGACAAAAGAGTGCTTTAAATCACCATTTATAATAAGTCGTTTGGGATGATTTTTTTCTATCAGACTCTTTAGTGAGGTTACCATCTGATCGAATGCTTTTGGTAGATAAATTCCTTCCCGAGCCAGACTCTCTTCGTATCCTAGATGAAGGTCTGCTATTATTAACTCATTCCCAATTTTGATGCCCTTCTGAGGGAGAAGTTCAAATTTCATGAGAGTAAGTTAGTGGCAATAATATTTAAACATAATTAAAGACCCCTTTCTTGTTTAATCCGCTCTATTACATCGAAAATACTCCAAAGATCGCTGATAACATGAAGATGTGGAATTTGATTCAAAACTTCTTGAGTGGCGTACTTTGCTGTTATAGGGAAATAATACCATACATATTCAGTATTCTCATCTCCCCTTCCTACAAATCTCCAGGGCTTGTCATCGACCCATATGAATACCTCATCTCCATATTTCTCTCTGAGAATCTGAAAAGTTTCACAAAGGCTCATATTACCACCAAAGATTATTATATCATCAAATAACTCATAAAATCCTGCAACCTTTAAACGATATTCTTTCATCCCGGTCAAAAAGTCTTCAGCAGAAAAGGAAATTATTGTATGTCCCTCTTCTCTAAGCTTTTTTAGAAGGTTTTTTGAATCGTCAATGGGTTTTGATAGCTTTGCTCTTTCCTCAAACCACGTGCGGGCAAATTTTGTTTTAAAGAATGCTGGTTGTTTTGTTTTACCAGAATGCTTTCCAAACCTAGGCTTTTCAAAGTGTAACTCTGCTTTAGTAAGGAGTTTAGCCCATAAAGAGCTAAATGGAAGCCATGGAAAGTGTTTTTTTAGGGCTCGTCTAAAAGCTTCCTCTATAACAGATTAGTTATCTATCAATGTACCATCAAAGTCAAAGCCAATTATCATGAAGTGTTCCTCCCCATATTTTTGATTCTCCACACTAACCACACATTATTTCCCTTTAAGTTTTGCTCTCCAAAAAGCATATATTTTAGTTGGACAAAATGTTTAGATGATGATTTCAAAAAGGTGGTAAAAATGGGAAGACACTATAT
>QMUE01000170.1 GCA_003663535.1 Thermococci archaeon | reverse complement strand
TTCTCCATATATAAATTTTACCCTAAGTTAGAAAAATAGAGAAGGTTAACTTTTTCTCATAGCAAATTCACTGATAAATGCAGAGCTTGAAATAGTGTCTCCAATTCCTACCGTGCTCTTTGGCGAGGTTACTATCTTTGTTGGCACGAAGGCAAGCTGTCTATCTACCATATCAATCAGGCCATTTTCAAACTCTGTGAACTCTTTTTCAAGTTCTTCTTCGAATACAATAGCTCGCTCATTTGTGGGAACACTTAGGGCATCTCTAATATGCTCTATCCTTTCAATATTCCCTTTCATGGCTTTTGCTGCAGCTGCTAATGAAGCAAATAGTAATGCATCCCTAACTTCTTCACTTCTGTACTTGGTTAGGGCTAGATAGTAACCGTAAGTATGAAAGTGAATCCTACCAATCCCTGTCTCATCCATTAGGAGGTTTATTGCATCAATGATGGGGAATACATGACCCTCAAGTACTTCCTTTGCAAGAGTCTCATCTCCTATTATCTCGACTATGGAAGCAAGTTCCACTTCATTCAGGCCTACACTTGTGAATTTTGGCAAAATTCCTATGAGCTCTTCTCTAACTAGCCTATTAGCGGTATATGCGAATTCAAAGTGACTTCTCACATCGTATCGGTTTAAGCTATTTAGATGACTTTCTACTCTATCCAACACATCTCGATAAGTTGTCCCATCGGAGTAATACTCCTTGAGGACTTGAAGGCCGCTTATTATTGCTAGCTCAACTCGTTTGGCTATTTTCTCAAAGCCTTCCCTAAATTCTTTCCGCATGTAAACTCTTGCATTGTAGTCATCAGCGTTAGCTATAAATCGGTTTTCTCTTGGGGCCTGAATATCAAAAACCTGAAATCCTCTGGGAAACTCATATATGTAGTGAATGAGCTCGTTCTCTTCTTTAACTGCTTCTTTAGGATGAACCAGTTTTAATTCCTTTCCTTTAAAAATAGGGACGTAAATTGGTCCATCCACAAATAAATCCGCTTGAAGTTTTGGATTTTGAGGGACATGAACAATAGTTGGAATCCTATAGACTCCTCCAAGAAGGTTTGCCATTATCCCTGCTTGACCTCCAATTCTCAGCTCATCCCATCCCCATTCCCTCAAATATCTCCTAATCTCTTCGCTTTCTACAAACCACTCCATAGCCTTTCCAAGTTTTATACTCCTTAATATCCCACCAAAAAGATGCTCAAGTGATGAAATTCTCTCGGTGGGAGTTTCAATAACCTCAAAAACTCGTTCTTTCCCTATTTGGTTTATTCTCTTTTCTAAATCATCTTTATCAAGATATTTTATGACATCAATGTTTGTGTTGTAGGCCAAAAGAACGCCCTCAACATTTGGAATTGCATTTACAGCATTTTCGAAGGCGTTGATATATAGGTTTTTCCATAATCTTATCCTCTCTTTGAGGCTTTCCTTCATAGCTTATCACCTTCAGTGTTAGTATGCATTCAAAATTAATAAACATTAGCCAAGATAAACTTCAAAAGCTTCTACCTTAAACTATGGATGATGATAATCAAAGGGATTGGATTGGACTCTTCATCAAAAATTGCTTTTCAAAGCCATGCCCACAGCGATCATTTTGTTAGTGCTGATATTATAATCTCAACAAGGCCTACAAAGTTCCTCAGTCACTTCAAGAAAGCCGGGTTTTACAAAACCTACAGTTTTGAGCGGAGTTTTTACATTGGCGAGTACAAGGCAAAGCTTTACCCTGCGGGCCATATGCTGGGTTCTGCCCAGCTCTATATCAAATTCGATGAATTTTCACTCCTCTACACTGGAGATGTGAAGTGGTTCAAACTTAGAACGGCTGAAAAGAGTAAATTCAGAAAAGCAGATGTCTTGATTATTGAAGCCACCTATGGACTTCCCATGTACAATTTTCCGACTCCAAAAGAGGCAGAGAAGAAGCTTATAGCTTTTGTAGAGGAAGTTTTAGATAGAAAAAAGTTCCAACTTTATACGCAAATCAAATGGGGAAGGCTCAAGAACTACTTAAAATTTTGGATATTCATGGTTATTCTGCCAGAGTTTCAAACAGCATACGGAAAGTTGCTAAAGTGTATGAAAAATTTGGTTTGAAATTCAACAATATTGGAGAAGATGGTGAGGTTGTAATAAGAGGATTTAAAACCAAAAAACCATTCGATGCAATCCATCCTTCTGAACTGTTTGTATCCGGATTTGGTAATTTAAAATTAAGTAACCATGCAGACTTTTGGGAGCTTGTAAAGATAATTGAAAAAGTTAGGCCTGAAAAAATCTACACTCGATATGGTTATGCTAGGGAATTTGCCCAAATTTTAAGAGGTCTTGGATATGATGCCCGGCCTTTAGAAGAAGTTCTATTTTTTGGGGAATTAATTTAAAGAGAAAGAAAATCAGAGGGATTCTAAATACTCGGCGTACTTTTCGGCAGTCATGAGATCTTTTAATTCCTCTTCAAGATTGCTTGGTTTTATCTTGGCAATCCATGCGTCATAGGGATCTTCGTTGATCTTTTCTGGAGCGTCTTCGAGCTCTTCATTAACTTCAATGACTTCACCACTCACTGGAGCATAGACCTCACTTACGGCTTTAACGCTCTCTACTTCACAGAGAACGTCACCCTTCGATACTTCTTTTCCGACTTCTGGGAGTTCAACATAAGCCAAGTCTCCAAGTTCCTTTTGGGCATAGTCACTTATTCCTACCAAAACTGTTCCATCTTCCATAATTTGGGCCCATTCATGGTCCTTAGTGTAGTAGAGCCCTTCTTTAACTTTAGATTCCCCAGCCTCAATCATAGCAATCACCATGAGATTTTATAGCTAAGAAACATTTAAATCTTTCTCTATCAAGAAAAGTTTCAATAGGAACCTTTATTAATGCTGATGTGGATGGTGCTTTAAACATTTTGCGTAAGGTAGCCGGCGATTCTCCCATTAGGGAGATAGTCGGTAGTGATAGCGTGATCCGGCCTGTGAGGGTGAGGCTTTCAAAAAGAAAGGTAGAAAGCATTTCATCAGAATCATTGAGGGAGGAATGGAATTAAAAGATGAAATTAATTATTTAGACAAAGAGATGGAGGTAATCATCTTTTAGAATTTCTCTGAAGAAGAGAAAATGAGTTTTCACGGCTATTTCAGAAAATTTTCCAAAATCTGAGGGATGGAGGATGAGTCAAAAAGTTACTAAAGGTGTTCAAATGTTACTGGGAGATCCTAAGAGGGCAGTGATTAAACTTTCCCTTCCGATGATGGTAGGGATGTTAGTTCAGTCTCTCTACAATCTAGTCGATGGGATCTGGGTAGCAGGTTTAGGTTCTAATGCATTGGCTGCTATTGGTTTGTTCTTTCCAATATTTATGGGTTTAATAGCTCTTGCATCTGGATTGGGAGTAGGAGCAAGCTCAGCCATTTCCCGTAGGATAGGGGCTCAGAATAAGAAGGGTGCGGATAATGTTGCAGATCATGCAGTGATAACAGGCTTATTTTTGGGAGTCCTATTATCAGTGTTTTTGTTTCCTGTAATTGAGACCATATTTGTAGATATGGGAGCAACCCAAGAAATTGTTGAATTGGCGGTTAAATATTCAAGGATTTTGATACTTGGGGCATCCGTGATAGTATTTAATAACGTAGCAAATGGAATCCTTAGAGGGGAGGGCGATACAAAAAGATCCATGTATGCAATGGTTCTTGGTTCCGGATTAAATATAATATTGGACCCTATCTTCATTTACACTTTGGGACTGGGAGTGATTGGGGCAGCATATGCTACTTTGCTTTCGATGATAATAACCTCGGGATTCTTGGTCTTTTGGTTGTTTTTTAAAAGAGACACTTATGTGGATATAACGCTTAAAGATTTTGACTCCAACAGAGAAATTTTTATAGATATTCTCAGAGTGGGTCTCCCTTCTGCCTTGGCCCAGCTAGCAATGTCCTTTGCAATGTTTTTCATAAATACCATAATTATTAGAGTTGGTAGTAGTGATG
>QMUE01000169.1 GCA_003663535.1 Thermococci archaeon | reverse complement strand
TAACACCAATGAAAAGCTCTTTGAAGAGAAACTCTCTCCATGAGTTATATGAAAATAATGGGTAATAGCTCCTAAAACTTTCAAGCTGTGAGGCATAGAGACTTATGGGAAGCGTTAGTAGGAAAAGTGCAAGTGCCCACATATAACCATCTCTTTTGCCTATTTTGAATCCTAAGTCTTCATGTTTGAATCCTAAGGTTAGGGCCAGTATGAAAGGTGCTAATATGTAAAATAGAGTATTATAAAGGGTCCATTCATAAATATTGCCTCCTAAAGAGCGGTTTAATATTATAAGAAAAATTCCAAAGAGATAAAGAAGCGGAAGTTTTCTCAAAAGAAATCACCGAATAAAGGATAAAGAGGGGTTATTCTTCTTTTTCTTCATTATCTTCCCCAGTTTTTTCAATGCTAATCTCAGCTTCCTTGCTCTCTTCTGGTTGCGCTCTAACTTCCTCTACTATTTCTTCCACTTTCCCCCCTTCTTCAGGTTTGGGTTCTTCAGCTTTCTCTTCCTCTTCTTCGACTTTTGCCTCTGGTGGCTTTAAGAGCTCTTCAACTGTGGGCTTGAATTCAATTGTTTCATAACCTAAGAATTTGAGATCGCTTTCTAGTAAGATTTCGCCTAGTACAAGGTTTCTTGGATCGATTGTCTGGTCTTTAAACTCAACCTTGACGTCTTCCTCGCCCACTTCAATTTGTACCTTTTCAAGGTCTATTCTTGGGATTCTGAGTTCTATTAAAGCTTTTACTTTCTCTATTGGGTCTTCGATTTTTTCAAGGATATCAACTTCATAAACAGCAGTTTTTCCAGCGAATGGATGGTTGAAGTCCACTCTAACTCTGCCACTTGAAACGCTCATAACCCTACCTTTGAGTTTCTTACCGCTATCGGTCTCTATTTCAACATCAAGGCCAGGGAATGGATAAATACCTTGCCTTCTAAACTGACCAATTGTGAAGGTCTTTATAAGCTTGGGGTCCCTTTTTCCAAAGGCCTTTTCTGGTGGAATTTCAAGTGTGTATTTCTTTCCAACTTCCAATCCTTCAAGAGCCTCATCGAGACCTTTTATAACATGTCCCGCTCCAACTGCTATTGGAACCGGCCCGTAAATCCCCTTTTCATTGTAAATACCAGCCTCTTTTGCAACATCCTCGTAAGTTGTATCGAATATCTCTCCAGTCTCCTTGATCTTTCCGGTGTAGTGAAGCTTTATTACATCTTTCTTTGCCACTTTCATACCCATAACCTCCATCTTTCCTTTTTTCAAAAACTGGTTTAGATTATGGAGGGGGGTTTTTAAGCTTTGCACTTGCCGAAAACGATAATCTAATAAAAACTTTGGAGAATTCTCTCTGGGTGGTGGAAAAGTGAGAGTTTATAACACTATGACAAAGCAGAAAGAAGAGTTTAAACCTCTGAGAGAGGATGAGGTTAGGATGTATGTCTGTGGGCCAACGGTTTATGATTACACTCATCTGGGACATGCAAGGACGTACATAGCTTTTGATGTAATAAGACGGTATTTAGAGCATAAAGGTTACAGTGTGTTGATGGTGATGAACTTTACCGATATAGACGATAAGATTATTAGAAGAGCAAACGAAACCGGCGAAGATCCAAAAGAACTCGCTGAAAAATTCTTAAAATATTTCCTTGAGGACATGAAAGCTCTAAAAGTAAAATCAGCCGATATTTATCCGAGAGTTACAGAGCATATTCAGGATATAATTGAATTTGTGGAAAAACTTGAGGAAAAAGGTTATGCCTATGGAAGTAGTGATGGAGTTTATTTTGAAGTTAGAAAATATGAGAAATATGGAAAATTAAGTAAAGTTAATCTTGAAGACCTCAGAAAAGGAGCACGTGTTGAGCCAGGAGAAGGGAAGAAAAATCCTGAAGATTTTGCACTCTGGAAGAAGGCCAAGCCAGGAGAGCCAAAATGGGAGAGTCCTTGGGGAGAAGGGAGGCCTGGATGGCACATTGAATGTTCCACAATGAGTACAAAGTACCTTGGGGAAAGCTTTGATATTCACGGCGGTGGAAACGATCTGATCTTTCCACATCACGAGAATGAAATAGCCCAAACAGAAGCATGCACGGGTAAAGAGTGGGTCAAATACTGGCTTCACACAGGTTTTGTGATGGTTAGTGGCGAAAAGATGAGCAAAAGCCTTGGAAACTTTGTTACTATAAGAGAGCTTCTTCAAAGATATTCTCCCGAGGTCATAAGGTTCTTTGTTCTCCAGAAGCACTATCGCTCACCTCTTGATTATACCGAAGAGGGGATACAACATGCAAAGAATAACCTTGAGAGACTCTATAACACGATTGAGAATATAAGAATAGCAATGGAAAAAGCGGAGATTCCATTTAAATGGGAGAAAGAGGAATTTAAACTCTATGAAACAATAAGGGATGCTAAGAAGAAGCTCTATGAGGCTATGGATGATGATTTTAACACTGCTGAGGCTATGAAACCCATCTTTGAAGTTGCAAATGCTGTAAACGCATATCTTACAAAGGTCGAAAAACCAAAGGAAAGTGTTCTTAGAAAAGCATTAGAATTCTTTAGAATAATAAGTGAGGTCTTTGGGATTTTTGAGGAATACTTCAAAGAGACAAAAGAAACCAAAGAAGAGGAACTTATAGACCTTCTAATTGAAGTGAGGAGTGCACTTAGAAAACAGAGAAACTTTGAGCTGGCAGATAAAATAAGGGCCCAGCTCAGGGAGCTTGGGATTCAGCTTGAAGACACGCCTCAAGGAACGATCTGGAAAAGAATAAATGTTTAGCTTTTTTCTTAATTTCTTTTCAAGAGGGTGTGTAAAGAGGGTATTTTGCTTTAGCAATTTTTAAATATCATTTCGATGAAAATCTTAATGGTGGGAACTATGAAAATAGTGGAACTTCTCTCAGAACTTGTGGAGTTTGAGACGGTAAACGATCCAGCAAAGGGGATTAAGCCCTCTAAAGACTGCCCCAAATTTGTAATGGACATCCTCTCTTCATGGGGCATTGAGACTGAGCTGATCGAGAAGGATGGATACTACGCCGTTTACGGTGAAATAGGGGAGGGAAAGCCAAAAATCCTTTTTATGGCCCATTTTGACGTTGTACCTGTAAACAGGGAGGAGTGGAATACAGAGCCATTTAAATTAGTGATAAAGGGCAATAAGGCATATGGGAGAGGAAGTGCCGATGATAAGGGAAATGTTGCCTCAGTAATGCTGGCTATTAAGGAATTATCGAAGATGGATCTTGAGGGAAAAGTTCTCTTTGCAGTTACAGGGGATGAAGAAATAGGTGGGGCCTTAGCCATGCACATTGCGGAGAAACTTAGAAATGAGGGTAAACTGCCCGAATATATGATAAACGCTGATGGGGTTGGCATGAAACCAATTATTCGAAGAAGAAAAGGCTTTGGAGTTACAATAAGCATGCCTTCAGAAAAAGTTAAACTTAACGGGACTTTAAAGGAGCGAACGTTTAGAATAAACACTCCTATAGTTGAAACGAGACATGCTGCTTATTTCCTTCCAGGGGTCGATGCTCATCCAATGATAGCTGTTTCCCATTTCCTAAGGAATAGTAATGTTTTAGTTGTCTCTCTCGAAGGCAAATTCTTAAAGGGAAACGTTGTACCGAGTGAAGTGACCCTTAAATATCTTGAAGTGGGTGATGGGGAAGAGATTGAGGTGGATCTTGGATTAACAAGGCTTTTGAAAGCTATAATACCTCTTGTGAAAGCCTCAATAAAGACTGAAAAGTACAGTGATTATGGTGTCTCCATTACGCCCAACCTATATTCTTATCAGGGAGATAAACACGTTCTAAGGCTGGATATAAGGGCGATGAGTTATTCTCAGGAGGCTATCGAAACGACTTTGAAAGAGATTATCAGATTCAACATTCCTAATGCAGAAATCACGATTAGAAGTAATGAAAAAGCTGGTTATCTTTTTACACATCCAGAAGAGAAAATAGTGACAACAATGCTAAAAATACTCGAGGAGTTT
>QMUE01000168.1 GCA_003663535.1 Thermococci archaeon | reverse complement strand
TCTCCACACTAACCACACATTATTTCCCTTTAAGTTTTGCTCTCCAAAAAGCATATATTTTAGTTGGACAAAATGTTTAGATGATGATTTCAAAAAGGTGGTAAAAATGGGAAGACACTATATCCCGAACTCAGGCCACAAGGAAGAAATGCTCTGTGAGATTGGCTTCAAAAGCATTGCCGATCTCTTTTCAGATGTTCCAGAGAGCTTCGTAAAGGAATTCAACCTTCCAGAAGGCAAAAGTGAATATGAAGTTTTTCTTGAAATGAATGAAATACTCAACAAAAACAAGAGTGTTTTAGAAATGCCAACTTTCTTAGGCGCTGGAGCATATTTTCACTATGTGCCAGCTCATGTGAAGTATCTCATCGAAAGAAGCGAGTTTATAACCTCATATACTCCTTATCAGGCAGAAATAAGCCAGGGAATGCTTCAAGCACTATTCGAATATCAAAGTCTAATTGGAGAGCTTGTTGGGTTAGAAATAGTTAATGCCTCTATGTATGACTGGGGCACAGCAATGGCTGAGGCTGCCTTAATGAGTGCTCGTGTGACAAGAAAAAAGAAATTCATAGTGCCAGAACATTTACACCCTGATAGAAAGAAGATCCTTCATACCTACACAGCAGGACCCGGCCTTGAAATCGAATATGTAAGGTGGAATGAAAACGGTCAAGTAGACATTGAAGACCTTAAGGAAAAGGTCACAGGTGCAGCGGGGATTTACATCGAGGTTCCGAACTTTTTTGGATTAATTGAAGAACAGATAAAGGAAATCGGAGAAATAGCTCATGAAAGTGGAGCGTTGTTCGTGGTGGGCGTTGATCCAACAATACTTGGAATAATGGAAGCACCAGGTGAACTTGGAGCAGATGTGGTAGTTGGAGAAGCCTCTTTCTTGGGCAGTGCGTTGAACTTTGGTGGGCCCAGAGCAGGAATTTTTGCTGTTAAAAATGAAAGAAAGATATTAAGGCAGATGCCCGGAAGGGTAATAGGGATGACAAAGGATGCAGATGGAAAAAGGGCCTTTGTCATGACATTACAAACCAGAGAGCAACATATTAGAAGAGCAAAAGCAACGTCCAATATTTGTTCAAATGAAGCTCTTGTGGCAGTTGCTGCAGCAATTCACATGGCCACACTTGGGCCGAAAGGCCTACAGAAGTTAGGAGAGATCATTTTAAAGAACACTAAATACTTCAAGAAGCGTATAAGCGAAGTGGCCGAAATTCCTTTTGATGGGATTAATTTCAAAGACGTAGTTGTCAAATTTGAGATCCCCTATGACGTGATTCATGAGGAGCTCCTGAAGAGAAATATTCATGGAGGATTCTACTTGAAACCACACTTCCCAGAGTTAGAGGAAAGTGCTTTACTCGCAGTAACTGAAACAACAAGAAAAGAGTGGATTGACGCGCTTGTGATAAACATGAGAGAGATAATAAATGAAGCAGAGTTGTGAGGTGGGAAAGATGTTCAGACAAGCGAAATGGGAAGAGCCCCTTGTTTTTGAGCTCTCTAAGCCGGGTAGAATAGGATTTACACTCCCAAGTCCGATCGAAGACATTGACATTCAAATCCCCCAGCATCTAAAGAGAAAAAACCTAGAATTGCCTGAATTGAGCGAACCTGAGGTAGTTAGACATTACACGAGACTTAGTCAAATGAACTATGGTGTGGACAATGGAATGTACCCATTAGGGTCCTGTACTATGAAATACAATCCCAAGATTAATGAAGAACTGGCCAATCATCCAGAAGTTGCATTCATTCATCCTTACCAGGATGAGAGAACAGTTCAAGGGGCATTACAGATAATGTGGGAGCTTGAACAATGGTTAAAGGAAATCGTTGGAATGGATCGTTTCACTTTACAGCCTGCTGCTGGGGCAAATGGAGAATTTACGGGAGTGATGATAATAAGGGCCTATCATTTAGACCGTGGAGAAACACAAAGAAATGAGATAATAGTTCCAGATTCTGCACATGGGACAAATCCAGCAAGTGCTGCTATGGCCGGTTTCAAGGTTGTAGAGATACCTTCTAATGAACAAGGTATGGTCGATATAGCGGCATTGGAAAATGCAGTTAGTGAAAAAACAGCAGGGATAATGTTAACAAATCCCAATACTCTCGGGATATTCGAGGAAGATATCCTCGAAATAGCGAAAATAGTCCATGACGCTGGTGGGTTACTTTATTACGACGGTGCAAATCTGAATGGAATTCTTGGTAAAGCCAGACCTGGAGACATGGGATTTGATGTTGTTCACATAAACCTGCATAAAACATTCTCTACACCTCACGGTGGAGGAGGACCTGGAAGTGGTCCTGTGGGTGTAAAAAAACACTTAATCGATTATCTCCCAGTACCTCTCGTTGAGTTTGATGGAAAGAGGTATTACTTGAACTATGACCTTCCAAAAAGCATAGGAAAAGTAAAGGAATTCTACGGAAACTTTGCAGTATTAGTAAGAGCATTAACATATCTTAAAATGATGGGAAGGGACGGCCTCAGAGAAGTTGGAGAGGTCGCTGTACTTAATGCCAATTACTTGGCCCAGAAATTAAAAGGAACTAAAGGATATGAATTACCACACAAAGAACTTAGAAAGCACGAAGTAGTCTTTTCTGCTGAACCAATGAAAAGGGATACTGGTGTGAAGACTTTAGACGTGGCAAAGCGTCTGCTTGATTTTGGATTGCATGCTCCTACGATATACTTCCCGTTGATAGTTCACGAAGCATTAATGATAGAACCTACTGAGACAGTCACGAAGGAAGACTTAGATGCCTATGTGGAGGCTCTCAAACAGATCAGTAAGGAGGCTTATACTAATCCTGAATTGGTAAAAAGTGCGCCTCACAATACCACAGTAAGAAGACTAGATGATGTCTTAGCAGCTAAAAGGCCCATAATCACATGGCGGATGTATAAAGAACTCAAGGAAAAGGAAGAAATTGACTACTAATCTTTCTTTTTTATTTTAGGATTTCCAAAAAGAATATAAGCGACCTTTGATCCTCTCTTTTGGGAGGTTCTATGGAAGTGGAAAAGTTACTCAAAAAAGCTGAAGAACTTGCTAGAAAGTACAAAATTCCATATTATGAAATTAGAATAAACAAAATAAATGCAACTCATATTGAAATTCAAAATTCTCATTTTGAAGACATATCTTCAAATGTAGAGATTGGCATCGGAGTAAGAGCTTTTAGCGGTTCGTGGGGGTTTTCATCAGCAAATGAGATGAGGAGAGCTGAAGAGGCTATCAAAATTGCAATGAAAATTGCCAAAACAAGCCCGGGTAATGCAAAAATCTATTTTGGAGATCCTATTAGAGACGAGAGTGAAATAAAAGTGCAAAAATCGTTTCTAGATGTTGATCTTGAGGAGAAAATAACCTTTTTAACTTCTCTTGATTCTCTCCTAAAGGGAGATATTCTTCCAAACAGAAAAATAGTTTATGGTGATGGCATAAAAGAGCAACTTTATTTCAATTCTCTCGGAAGTGAGATTAAAACCATAACTCCGAGAGTCCGTTTAAGTTTCTCAGTTACAGCGAAGAAAAATGGCGATATGCAAACTTATTGGAAAATTTTTGGTGGAACAGCCGGATGGGAAATTATAGAAAAAATGGATCTTGAGCATTGGGCCTCTTTTGTAAAAGAAAAAGCTAAAAATCTCTTAAATGCTAGCTTGCCTCCCTCTGGAGAATTTGACGTGATTGTAGACCCTGAACTTGCAGGAGTTTTTATCCATGAAGCCTTGGGTCATGCAGCTGAAGGGGATGCTGTTAAAAATGGTGAGAGCATATTTGAGGACAAACTTGGAGAAAAGATAGCGGTAGAAGAGTTAACGGTTGTGGATGACCCAACATTAGAAGGAAAATTTGGTTCTTATCTTTACGATGATGAAGGAGTAAAATCAAAAAGAGTTGAAATTATAAAAAACGGAGTTTTAAATGAGTACCTCTTAGACAGAGAGACTGCTGCTTTCTTTAATTTAGAACCAAACGGCCATGGAAGAGCCCAAAATTATAACTATCAAC
>QMUE01000167.1 GCA_003663535.1 Thermococci archaeon | reverse complement strand
TAACGGGCCCAAGACCGGGCCTGCGGGTTGAACCGAAACTGGCAACGGGAGTAGGTGATGGGCCCGCAAACCTTCCCGCCACTGGCGAGGGGTTAACTCGTTGGAACCCTCGCCGTTCACGGCAGGGAGGAGGTCAGTCCCCAAAAAGATCTTCAAACTTGATGAACTCTCCCTTTCTTATCTCTTCTCTCATCTTTCTCAATTCTTCTCTTTCCTTCTTGGAAAGATACTCATAGCCCATGAAGTTGTCTATTTTAGAGTTAATTTCAACTAAAAGTCTCTCAATTCTCTCCAGCTTTTTTTCGAGAGTCTCAACCCCTGTCATGTACTCCCCATATTAGCGTTTTGCTAATAGGTACTTAAGAATTTTGGTAAGCTTACTCTAGCAACACTTTTGCAATAAACCAAGTTGTTCAAAGAGGGTGTTGTTTCCGTAGAGAAGGCTGCAGAAATAGCTGAAACATCTTACCAGGACTTTATAATGGAGCTAAAAAATGGAATATTCCAGCATTTCCCTACAGTGAACTGGAGGAATTGGCAATAAAACGCCTTAAAAGCACTGGTTTTGGATTTCTAAAAGGCTTATTTCGGGGTTTTGGCTAAGCTCTAACCATTTTCCTTCATAATCTGCTCTATGTCGTTGTAAATGGAATCCCTTGAAACATTGAAAAGCCTCGCTATCTCAGAGATGTTCAAAGCTTTTGGATTCCAGCCAAAAAGTTCGAGGGCTTTTCTTAAAATTGCCCTTCTCTCTTCAATGCTCAGGCTCTCAAGGTTCTCCCTTTCTCTTGGCACGTTTGCAACAGCTATCCCCACGGCGTATTTTCTTCTTGTTATGGGCATCGTGTAGGTTCCAAAGGCAAAGTCAACTATCTCGGCATTTTTTATCCTTTCCCGCATCTTTTCTTGCAGTCTTTCTAGGACATCTTTTCCCGAGGAGTACTCGGCTATTATGATTTTATCGTAATTTTTGTCCGGCTCTATGTTTAGGGCTATTTTAACGCTCATGAAAGCACCAAATGACAGCTCCACCTTGGCCTTATCTATCTTCCCGGGAATTCTCTTCAGGGCTTGGGCTTTTTCTCTGAGCTCCTTTAAACAGCCTTCGACGCTTGATGACTCGCACTCTATAAAGACCAGCATTTTACTCACCGCAAATTTGTGGGTATTATATGCATAGTTTAGTACTTTGAAATATTTATACGATTTGGTTGGCTGTCCATAATGTAAAAAACTGTGGGAGATGTTTAACCATTTGGAAATTTGTTGGAGCATTTCCTGATGACTGCATGGTCTCTGTTGTTATTTTGATTTATGTTGGATTTTCTCCAAAAAGAATAGATGAATATTGGAAAATTTCCATTCAACATTCATCAATTTTGGGACGATAGTAGACATAATTGGGGAGAAAGTTATTTATACACCTTTGGTGTAAGTTGCATTTGGAAAATTTTCCATATGGAGGTGTTGTGAAATGATAAACCTGAAAAAGTTGTTTAGAAGGAAGAAAGGTCAGGGTGCGCTGGAGTATCTCTTCATGATTGCAGCGGCACTGATAATAATCTTTGTTGTGGTTAGGTACATATCAAGCAGTGGGCAACAGGCTACACAGCAAGGTGACATAGCAGCATTGCAAAGCCAAGCTGAGCTTGCAAAGTCGAATCTTCAAGCTAAAAACTTGTGGAATGATAATTGGAAGGTGACAGCCAACAATACGGAGTCTTCCGTCATTAATATACAGGACTCAAAGGTATTATATAGTGTTAATCTTACTGGAACCACATATGGGTCTGAAGTCGAAACTGCAATTGAGAGTGGCAACTACGGTAGTAAGACTTTTGACCAGCTTTATGACATGTGTATTCAGGAGAACGATGAAACCGGATGTAAGATCTTGATCACTCTAGGAGAATCAAAGTGGATAGAGAAGTAAAGTTAATTTCTTGATTTTTTTAATCTTTTAATTGGAGGATTATCAATGAAAAAATCCCAGGCTTCCCTTGAATATTCTGCTATGATTGCTCTTATTCTTGTGATAATATTAGTTGCGGTTTTTTACTTTGGTGAAGGTGTCGTCCCAAAGGCTATACAATCAAGTAAGCAAAATGAGGTTTTGCAGTATCAGAACAGAGTTGAGAGTATAAAGGTAAACTACGAAGCAACAGGAGCTTGGAACTCCCTCAAAAATGAGACCATCTCCTGCTCAAACTCTCAATGCACTTTTAACGATGAGACGAAAAGCATTGACGATTCTACGTTTTCCTACTCAGAGACTACTCTTGAGAACGCCTATAACAAGTGCATCTACGAAAATGACCTCGATTCATGCAAAGCGATAGTTTATGTTCTTGGGGATTGAATCAGACTTCTCTTTTAGAAAGTGATTCTATCTTGTGTGTTTTCCTTCGATAGGAAAAATATAAACGTCGCTGAATAAAGCCTTTCATCTAATGAAAAAGTTTATCAATATTAGATGTAATAATCAGAATTGGGTGATAACATGGGAACACACGTCCAAACTGAGGTTAATAGTGAAACTCATGATATTCTCAAAATGCTTGCCATTCTAAGAAGAAAAAGTCTAAAGGAAATAGCAAGAGAGGCCTTAGAAGAATATGCGAAAAAACACAAAAAAGAACTGGAAGATTTAATCCAAAAAGACCCAATTTGGGGCACTATTGGAGTTTTGGAGCTTGAAGAAGAAGCAAGCGAGAGAGAAGATTGGGGGACTGTTGAATGGCAAAGCGAATAAAGCCGGAATTGGTATATATGGACACAAGCGCTCTAATAGCATTAGCCAGCAGGACAGACAAAAACCATGAAAAAGCGAGAAATTTTTTTGAAAAATCCATCAGGAGCGGTATAAAGTTTATACTTGGCAGGCCTGTGTTAGTGGAGTTTCTCAACGGAGTCTCAAAAAGGGTGAACAAAAAGGTTGCAATTCAGCTGTATAAAAGATATACCAGCAGCAAGATTGTGATAATCGAAAAGGAAACAGAGGAAGACTGGGAAAAAGCATGGAAAATATTTGAGCAATATGAAGATCAGAATGGCATGGATGTTATAGATTGCCTGAGCTTTGCGATAATGGAAAGATTGGGGATTAGGGAGGCTTTTACATTTGATAGGGACTTTGAAACGTATGGGTTCAATAAACTTCCGCGTGATTAAGTCTGGGGTTTTTGCTGTTTTCCAAATACTTGGTGCTCTCATTCTCAATGTTTTCTTCCTTCTGGGCGAGAGTTTATATAATTCAGATTACATCTAATCATGATTAGTCGAAATGTATTTATATTTTTGAGGCTTTCACTCCTTCTCACACTCACAAGGGTTCTTCCCACAGTAAGGGCAGATGCCGGGGTATTTCTCCTTTGCGGCCTCTTCCACATCCACTCCCACTATGTTGGCCAAGCTCACGAGCCATGCCAAAACGTCGGCAAACTCCTCTTCCATGGCCTCTCTATCGTTTTTCCTTAAGGCCTCGGCTAACTCGCCAACCTCCTCACTGAACCACATGAAAGTCTTTTCCAGTCCTCTCTTCTCATCCCTGTGGAAGTAAAGCTCCCTAATCAGCTCTTGAAACTCTTTGATGTGCATAATCTCACCTCTTAAAGGCTTGAGGTAAAGTCTCATCACCGCTCAGTGTAAATTGTTTTCCTCATTGCCTATCTCCAAATTCTCGAGAGCTTTTTAAAATTTAGGGAAAGGGCTTTAAGGCTCAAAGTCAAAAAGATTACAGTGGTGTGTATGGGGTTGTTTTCGTTTGGATCCAAAAAGAATAAGATCATCAAAATGCTTTCTCAGGGGGAGTTAGAGGGAATACTTCGTGAGGCGGTGAAGGACAAAGGATACGTTGACGCAATACTGGAACTCCTCAATGAAAAAAACCCAGGAATACGGGGAGATGCTCTTTTAGTCCTCGGGGAACTTATTTCAAGACATAAAGACCTGATGATGGAGTATGTCGAGGGGGGTCTTCCATTGAAAACCCTTTTACTTGTAAACGATCCAGACCCATATGTTAAGGAAAACGCCATGCAGACCTTCGAGTTAATGATAAG
>QMUE01000166.1 GCA_003663535.1 Thermococci archaeon | reverse complement strand
TATCCGCTATTGTTCCCAACCCGACAACTTGAATGTACTGAGTGTTGTACCTAGTTCCTCCACCGTTGTAGTCCTTTGCATTCTTTACACAGTCCTCTATCCATAGTGACATGAAGGGAACCGGTAAGTACTTTGCGTAAAGCGTTTCAATAATGTCATTACCCTTCATTTTAATGCCCAAGAAGTGTTTAACCTGTTTAACAAATGCATTCCATAACTCTTCAAAACTCTTGAAATCCCGTGGGTCACCAGTTTCAATTCCAATCTTCTTCCCAGTTCTTGGATCGACACCATTGTTGAGTGTTACCTCCAAAATCTTCGGCAAGTTGAAGTAGCCTGTTAGAATATAAGCTTCCTTTCCAAACGCTCCAGTTTCCACACAACCACTGACTCCAGCGGTTCTTGCATCCTCAAGAGTTTTTCCCTGTCTGAGCATTTTCACTATAACCCCATCAAAGTTGAAGAACGGCGGCTCGCCAAACCCCGGACCTACTACTTTTAAGGCTTCTATTAAAAACCTATCAGGGTTCTTATTGCTTATCAACACAGCAGTGTTGGGTTGGAGGGTTCTCATCTCGCTGAGAACTTCCAATATAAGGTAAGAAAGTTCATTGACCCCATCAGAACCATCCTTTTTTAATCCACCAAGGTTAAGCTTTGAAAAGTCATTGTAGGTGAAGCTCTCCTCGGCTGTTACCCCCACTTTTGGAACTGCTGGTTGATTGTTAAATTTAAGCCAGAAGCACTGTAAGAGTTCCTTCGCCTTCTCCCTAGTGAGTCTTCCCTCCTCAAGATCCTTCTTGTAGAAGGGGTATAAATGTTGGTCTATTCTTCCTGGATTGAAAGAGTCCCATGGATTTGTCTCATAAGTTACTCCAACGTGAACGAACCAATAATGTTGTAAAGCCTCCCAGAAGGTTCTTGGAGCGTGAGCTGGAACTCGTTTGCATATTTCTGCTATTTGTTTAAGTTCCTCTTTTCTTTTGGGATCTTTTTCTTCTTTGGCCATTTTTTCAAGCTTCTCAGCGTAACGCTTAGCGTAAATTAGGATGGCGTCTGCTACAATATCCATTGCTTTTAGCTCTTCCATCTTTTCGTAATACTCCGGATCGCTTGGGTCGAGTTCTTCCATTTTCCTTTTAATTTCCTCCTTAATATCAAGAACGCCCATTCTAAAAATTCTTCCTCCTCCAGCTGTGTGTCCCGGGCATCTTTGCTCCATGAATTCTGTCCAAATTCCAGCTTCGTAAGCGTCAATCCACTCTTGCGGGAGGGTTTCGAAGATCATGTCCCTCATTGCTCTCCCTTTCCAGAAAGGAATAATCTCTTTCTTGTAAAGTTCTCTAGTCTCTTCATCAACTTTGTAAGGCATGTTTTGTCTGGAGTTAAGAATTTCAAGATCTTCCATACTATGGACACAAATCTCAGGGTAAGTGGGTACTTCTTTAACGCCAGTGCCCCTGAGCCCCACAATTAATTGACCTTCTTCAATTGGCAGACTGCAGTGTTCGAGAAGGTACTTAAAGGCAAGAGCCCTTTGAACGGGGATTGATTTTCCTTTTGGAATTTCACTCTTGTAGAATTCGGTTATTAACTTAGCCCTTTCAGATGAAACTTTAACTTCAGTTTCCACACTCTCTTTTCTGAGATTTGCAGCTCTCTCATTTATTGGTCTTATGGAAGACTTACGCCTCTCTAACTCCTTTTCTGTTTTTTTCTTAATCTCAGAGTAGCATGGGGAAATAGTTTCACTCATTATATCCACCATAAAAAGTGAGGATTGTACTTTTAAGTATTATTCTATGTTGTACTAGTTACTGGACTGGAGCGCGATAATAGTCAGAAAAGTATAAAGTGGAGTGCCTACATACTTATGCCAGTTATTGCCCCATATGGGGTATTGGTGTTCCATTGGAGAACTTTGCCGGGGGTTTTAACATAGAAAGTGTTTTTCACAAACATAAGTGTTCACCCATGAATAAGAAAAAACAAAGAAGTATATAATAGTTATTAAAGTTCCACTTTTGTTCCTATTCCCAGTTCCAAGGCCGTTTCATAAGCCAATTTAGCCGTGATTGCATCTTCTATTGCAAGTCCAACACTCTTAAAGAGTGTTATCTCTTTATCATTTTCTCTTCCTTTCTTGATTCCAGTTACAATTTCGCTCAACTCTGCATAAATGTGAGTTTCGTCAATTACACCTTCTTTTATAGGGATTAGTATATCACCTGATTCATTTAGGACTCCTTCTCTTGAGTCAACAACTAGTTTGGATTTCCTTACTGTTTCAGAATCGAGTTCTCTGGCGTCTTTTCCCATCCACCCTATAGAATTTATATGCGTGCCCTCTTTGATCCATTCTCCCTTAATCACGGGTTCTCTTGCAGTAGTTGCCACAACTAGAATATCAGCGTTCTCAGCAACCTCTTGGGCCGTAAGTGAAACATTTATTTCTACTCCAATCTTCTTAGCCATCTCCTCTGCAAAGACCTTCGCTCTTTCTTTATTCACGTCATACACTAAGGCCTTTTCGATATCTCTAACTTCAGAAATGGCCCACAACTGGGTTCTGGCTTGCACTCCAGCTCCTATTATTCCAACAATTTTTGCATCTTTTCTGGCTAAGTATTTTGTAGCAACCCCACTGGCTGCTCCAGTTCTCATTGCGGTTATGTAAGTACCCTCCATAAGGGCTAAGGGTTCCCCAGTTTTGGGATCGTTCAGCAATACCGAGGCTAAGACACTTGGAAGGCCTTTTTTAGGATTCTCGGGATATAATGAAACAACTTTAATCGCTAAAGCATTTAAGTCCTCCAAATAACTGGGCATGTAGAGAAGGAAACCGTTGTGTTTTTCAATTTCTATTATTGTCCTTAAAGGTACTTTGGCTTTCTTATAATAAAGCTCTCTGAAGGCTTGTTCTACTGCCTCAATCACATCTCTCATTGATAATATCTTTTCTAAGTCTTCCCTACTGAGGAGTAACACGTGCCCCACCGTACCTATAATTTTCTACTTTATATAAATACTTAGCCCTTTTTTTGGGATTTTGTCGTATTCAATAGGAATCCGGAGGTTAGAAAAAGGGACTACATGGAAATCTCACCCTTTAGAGGGTGAAGGTCAAAAATAGGTTGAACTTTGCAAACTTATTTTTTATTTCCTTTTGTTATAAGATTGGGGAATTTTAGGGAAGCTCAAAAACTTTTGGGCTTTTGTGCGAGGTTAATTTCACCCAAAAGTGGATAACCTTTCTGTAGAAAAATCTTTAAAGTGAGGGTAGTTTATTTTACCTTGGTGAAACTTTATGCGCCTTAGTGAACACCCTATTTTAAATTTCGAGAGGGTTCGCGGAAGAGAAGTGACCATCTATTTTGAAGGAAAGCCAATAAAGGCACATGAGGGTGAAACAATTGCAATGGCTCTCTATGCAGTAGGTGTAAAAACTTTCCAGCACTCAATAGAAAAGCACAGGCCAAGAGGGCTCTTCTGTGCCATTGGAAAGTGTTCCTCTTGCTTAATGAAGGTAAATGGCATACCAAATATAAGGACATGTATAACTCTTGTTGAGGAAGGCATGCAGATAGAGAGACAAAAAGAAAAGTCAATGCTTCCTAAAACAATGAAACCGCCCAAATGGAAAGAACCACAAAGAATAGAAGCCGATGTTATTGTTATAGGAGGCGGTCCAGCAGGAATGATGGCGGCTATAAACGCAAGCGATGCTGGAGCTGAAGTAGTCCTCCTAGACGAAAATCCAATGCTCGGAGGACAGTTAGTTAAGCAGACGCACAAATTCTTTGGAAAGAGAGAGCAATTTGCTGGAGTTAGAGGAATAAAAATTGCCGAGATGCTGCAAGAGGAGCTCAAGAAAAGGAATGTGGAAATTTTCTTAGAGACCTCAGCAATAATGCTTCTTCAAAATGGGGAAGATAAGCTTGTGGTTGGAGTCAAGAAAAACAAAGAACTGGTTGAATTTAAGGGGAAGACTGTTGTTGTTGCAACGGGTGCAATGGAGAGGATGATTCCATTTGAGAATAACGATATGCCCGGAGTTTACGGCGCT
>QMUE01000165.1 GCA_003663535.1 Thermococci archaeon | reverse complement strand
ACCCTGCTTGAGATATACAAAACCATGCATAAGATTAGAACCTACGAAGAAACACTAGCAAAGTGGTACTATGAAGGAAAGACTCCGAGATTCGATATATCTGCAGGCCCAATTCCAGGAGAACTCCACCTATCTTCTGGTCAGGAATCAGCAGCAGTTGGCGTTTGCTTGCATTTGAAACCTGAAGACGCTGTAGTAGGAACCCATAGGGCCCATCACTTTGCAATAGCAAAGGGTGTTGATCTAAAGAAGATGACTGCTGAAATTTTTGGAAAAGCTACGGGATTATCAGGAGGAAAGGGTGGCCATATGCATTTATTTGATGCATACCAAAACTTCAGTTGTAGTGGAATTGTTGGCGCAAGCTTTCCACAAGCCGTTGGTGTGGGAATAGCTGCAAAACTAAAGGGAGAAGACTACGTTGCTGTTGCTGTTGGTGGAGATGGTGCCGCTAACCAGGGGACCTTTCATGAGGCCCTTAACTTAGCTGCAATTTGGAAACTACCAGTGATTTTTGTAATAGAAGATAACAGCTGGGCTATATCCGTTCCGAAAGAGAAATCCACGGCAGTTTCAAAGAACAGCGAGAGAGCAGCTGCTTATGGAGTTCCAGGTGTGAGTGTGGATGGAACTGACGTCATAGCGGTTTATGAAGTGGCCAAAGAAGCTGTTGAGAGAGCAAGAAGGGGAGAAGGGCCCACCTTGATTGAGATAAAAGTTTATAGATTAAGGGGTCACTTTGAGGGTGATCCACAGCATTACAGGCCCAAGGAAGACCTAGAGCTTGCTAAGCAAAAAGATCCACTCTTAAATTTCGAAAAGGCACTCTTAGAAAAAGATATTGTCACGGAAGAAGAACTCAACAAGATCAAGGAGGAGAACGTCAATGAAGTGCAAGAGGTCATTGACTTTGCAGTAAACAGCCCGGATCCTGAGCCGGAAGAAGCATTAAAGGGCGTTTTTGCAGGAGGTGAGTGAAATGGCAAGAAAACTCCCTATGTATAAGGCAATCTCAGAGGCAATAGCTCAGGAAATGGAGAAAGATGAAAATATATTTGTCATGGGTGAGGACATCGGAGCGTATGGAGGAATCTTTGGCGCAACAAGTGGACTTTTAGAGAAGTTTGGACCTGAGAGAGTTAGAGATACACCAATAAGCGAATCAGCATTCATAGGAGCCGCTTTGGGAGCGGCATCAAAGGGAATGAGGCCAATAGTGGAACTCATGTTCGTTGATTTCTTTGGAGTCGCTATGGATCAGATTTACAACCACATAGCAAAGGCCCACTACATGTCGGGTGGACAGGTAAAGATGCCAATAGTTATAACAACTGCAATGGGTGGAGGATACAGTGATGCGGCTCAACACTCTCAATGCCTCTATGGACTTTTTGCTCACGTACCGGGCTTAAAAATAGTGATTCCCTCGAACTCATACGATGCAAAAGGCCTCATGATTTCGGCAATTAGAGATGACAACCCGGTGATGTACTTCTTCCACAAGGGCCTTATGGGACTTGGATGGATGCCCTCTCCACCAGAGGCTGCGGTTGAAGTTCCGGAAGAGCCCTATACTGTGCCAATTGGAGAGGCAAAAGTGGTCAGAGATGGAAGTGATGTAACGATTGTTGGTGTTGCTAAGACTGTACATGAGGGGATATGGGCCGCAGAAGAGCTCGAAAAGGAAGGTATAAGTGCAGAGGTTATTGATTTGAGGAGTCTAGTTCCATTGGACAAGAAAACTCTCTTAGAGTCTGTAAAGAAGACCGGTCGCTTGGTAATAGCGGATGAGGACTACAGGAGCTATGGTATGAGTGGAGAAATCATTGCCACAGTTGTTGAGAATGGAATCTCATTGGAGGCACCACCAGTTAGAGTTGCTTATCCAGATGTTCCCGTTCCTTACAGCAGGGTTTTAGAGAAGTATGTCCTTCCTGACAAAGAGAAAATCATCAACGCTGTAAAGAGCATAATGTGACTTAACATCGGAGGGGAAAGAATGGAAATTGAAGTCAAGGTTACAATAGTTAGTCAGGAGGACAAAAAAGGTGTAGTAAACCAGTGGTATAAGAAGGATGGAGATGTCGTAGAAGAAGGCGAAGAAATAGCCGAAGTTATGATAGAAAAAGTCACAGTGCTTGTAAAAGCTCCAGCAAGTGGCAAGCTTAAGATATTAGTGCCTGAAAATGGTGAAGTGTCTCAGGGAGATGTAATAGCTGTTGTAGAAACTGTATAGTTTTCAAAACTTTTAATTATTCTTTTTTCTTAATTTTTATCATGAGTTTGAGAGTTTTGTTCAATGAGTATCCTGACCCTTATTTGAACATAGCCTTTGAAGAAGCTCTTGCAAGGGTTAGGGGTGTTGATACTATTAGTGACACACTGAGGGTATGGAGAAATAAAAAAGCTCTGATTTTGGGGCGATTTATGAAAGTTGAGGAGGACATTAACCTAGAAAATGCTAATAGGTTTCGATTTCCGATAATAAGACGATTTACTGGAGGAGGGACAGTTTATCATGATGAGGGGTGTATGAACTATTCTCTTGTCATTAAAAGGGACGTAAGGTATCCACTAGACTATCTTTATGCTCATCTTCTAAAAGGGACCCTACTTGCTCTGAAGAAACTTGGCCTGAGGCCATATTTAAAAAACACTAACGATGTTGTTGTTAATGAAAGAAAAGTTTCTGGCACTGCAGCAGGGTTGAGGTGGGAGGTTCTTTTTTTACATGGCTCCATTTTGGTAGATTCCAACCTGCAAATGCTTTATTCCCTTTTGAAGATTCCAAAGGTTCATAGCTTTGATCCAGTTAAGTACAGAGTGGCAAATCTCACTAGTTTTATAAAAAATATTTCCATGGATCACGTTGTTGAAGCATTGACATGGGGGTATTCAAGGGTTTTGTCAGCTCCTTCAACTTTTGAAGAACCTGTGAGAGAAGAGAGTAAAATAGCGGAAATTTTGTGTGAGGAGAAGTACTCTAAAGACGAGTGGAACTTTGGGGGCTCAATAAAAAATGAGACAGAAATAAACAAAAAAATAAAGGAAATACTTAGCTAATCGTCGAAGAAACCCCTCTCAGCCGCTAGTTTTAGAGTCTTTTTGTAGTCTATAACTCTTGGGCCATTTCTTGTTATCTTTGCTGTAATTCTTCCTTTCATCTCGGTTTCTCTTTCTCCATCAAGGGCCAGAAGGGAAGGTGAGGTTTTCAGCTCGACTTCCTCGTTCAGTTCTAGAATTTTTGTTTCTTTGACCTTTATTGCCCTGAATACTCCGGGAGCTATGGGAGCTTTTACCCCTCTTTCTCCTCCAAGCTCTACATATATTCCTAAGTCATCTTGTTCGGTTATCTCCTTCAAGATTCCAGGGATTGAGCTCAGACCGATATTATAAGGTAAGGAAATACTTGCCACTATCTCTCTCAAATATTCTGGCTTCCACACGGCTTTGGATCCTTTAAAAGAGTGGAGTGTTGCAACAGCATCTATAAGGGCAATGTCCCTAAGTCTACCATCCTCATAAAGTTCAATTCTTTTTGTTTTATAGGTTCCTTCCTCAGGCTTAACCATGCCGGTGGCTATTGCCGAGACAGTAGCTCCGGCTATAGTGGCCTCTATCATGTAGGGAAAGACATTGTTAGTGCCTGTAGAGATGGGCATTATGGGAATCTCTCCAGAGGCCTTTGCTACAACTCTATTAGTGCCATCTCCTCCAATGACGATTATCACGCTTACTCTGTCCTTCATGATCTCGGCTGCCTTTAATGTATCCCTCCAATCCCCCAAAACTTTCATTGGGAGCATCTCAACTTCCATGGCTATGTGCTCTCCTACCGCACGAAGTGCAGCAGGCACTATTCCAAATGTTTCGGGCATTGCCAGAACTTTCTCTACTCCTAGTTCTTGCATTATGAGTAGGAGTCTCTTAACTATGTTGACCTTCTCCATGTTATCAAAGACACTTGCATGGGCGATTAAACGCCTTATATCCCTCCCTGATTCAGGGTTTGCTATTATTCCCACGGTGATTTTTCCCATTATCCTCCTCTCCTCACATAAAGGGTAATGAACGCTATGGCTATTAGCATTTCGTTTGTTT
>QMUE01000164.1 GCA_003663535.1 Thermococci archaeon | reverse complement strand
GTGGTGGAGTGGCCTATGCAATAGCAAAAGCAGCAATTGGGAATGCGAGAGACTACATAAAAATAAGCAAAGAAGCCATGAGAGAGCAGATTGGAAGGGATTGGATTGAGCACGGGGAAGTCGTTGTGACCCCTGCAATGAAAATGGAGCAATATGGGATCAAGTACGTTATCCATACGGTTGGACCTTACTGCGGTGGTAAATGGGACGAGGATAAGGGGGAGAAGCTAAGAAAAGCAATCCTTGGGGCTTTGAAAAAGGCCGAAGAGATTGGAGTTAAAAGCATAGCATTTCCAGCCATAAGTGCGGGCATCTATGGATGTCCCTTTGAAGAGGTTGTGAAAACTTTTATCGAGGCAGTCAAAGAGTTTTCAAGAGAAGCGAGAACCGTGAAGGAAGTTTATCTGGTGCTCTACTCTAAAGGGGATTACGAGAGGGCTTTGAAGCTTGTTTAAAATGGTGATTAAATGAAAATAGACAAAAAACTCAAAAAGACCCGCTCTTCCGAAAGCCCCAGCTGGCTTCCACTTCTTTTAGTGCTCAGGCTTGTCTTTCGGGTCATATCGGTTATGGATGCACTTGGCATTGTCTTCTTTTACAATGTTCCCCTTCTCATGAAGCTACCCATGTTCCGTTTCGCCATTCCGGGGTACATCCTCCTTATGGGTGCTCTGGAAGTTTACCTTGTGATGGCCCTCAGAAAGAGAGCTTTTCCTATAAAAGCCTTGGTCGTCTATTTCAGTATAGCGCTCCTTTTTGAGTTGCCTTATGCCGTTTTAAGTGGAGACTCACTGGGATTAAAGCTCTTTGTTCTCCCTTGGTATTTGAGTGTGATAATCGGGTTTGCTGTAGTTTTAAATGAACTTCGTAACGTTGCAATGATACATAGAATATAAGAGATGAGCTCTTCTAAGCGATACCCTTTAATTCTCCTTTTCCAATCTTCTCATTGGTGATGCTTATGAAAATCGAGGACGTTTACATCTGGGATATAAATGCTAAGTGGCTTGGAATCTCTCCTTTTCAGCTCATGGAGAATGCAGGTGCTGGCGTTGCAAGGGTTATAGAGGAGAAGTTTGGTAAGGGTCTAAAAATAGCAATTTTCTCTGGAACGGGAAACAACGGGGGAGACGGATTTGTTGCAGCTAGGCATTTAAGCTTTGAAAATGAGGTGACACTTTTCTTGATTGGAGATGAGGCAAAAATCAGGAGTGAAGAGGCCAAACACAACTGGGAGATTCTTAAAAGGCTTGATTTTATAAAAATTAAGGTTCTCAAGGACTCGAGCCAGATAAAGGCTCTCAATCTTAAAGGTTTTGATGTTATAATCGATGCCCTCCTCGGGGCTGGAACAAAAGGAGAGCCTAGGGAGCCCATAAAAAGTGCAATTGAAAAAATCAACGAGTATTCTGGAAAAACAAAAATTGTGAGCATTGATCTGCTGAGCGGCTATCCATCGAGCATTAGGGTAAATTGCGACTTTGCGGTAACTTTTCAGTGGGATAAAGAAGAATATGGTGGCTTTGAGAGGATAGTAGCTAAGATTGGTTATCCCAAAGAGCTCTACCATCTTGTGGGGCCTGGGGATGCAAAATTTGCTTTAAGAAAGAAAGGGGAGCACAAAGGACAGAACGGAAAGCTCCTCATAATCGGAGGAAGTGAAGATTACTTTGGGGCTCCCTATCTGACCGCAAAGGCCGCAAGCTACATAGTGGATTTGGTGTATCTGGTAATGCCCGAATATCCAGCAAGACGAATTAATGACCCTGACTTAATTCTTAGACCTTTTGAAGGAAAGAACTTTAGCGGAGAGCATCTTGAAAAGGCCCTTGAACTTTCAAAAGGCGTTGATGCCGTTATTATAGGACCCGGAATTGGTCAGAAAGATGAAACTCGGGATTTCATTAGGAAATTCGTGAAATGCTGTGAAAAGCCAATGGTTATAGATGCCGATGCCCTGAAAGCAATTGCGGAGGATTTGGGTATCCTTGAAGACAAGAAGTTTGTTTTAACTCCACATGCTGGGGAGTTCAAGATTCTGTTTGGAGAAAAACCCGAGAGGGGGTTAGAGGAGAAAGCAAAAATGGTAATGAAAAAAGCCAAGGAAATTGGTGGTACAATTCTGCTTAAGGGAGCATACGACGTAATAAGCAATGGAAAAATGTGGAAATGCAACAAAACTGGAAACAAAGGCATGACCACTGGAGGAACCGGAGATGTGCTTGCGGGAATAGTTGGGGCTTTGCTTGCATTGGGCAATGAACCTTTAAGAGCAGCAAGCGTTGGTGCTTTTCTCAATGGCCTTGTGGGGGACATGGTAAAAGAGGAGATGGGAGAAAACTTCACGGCAATGGAGGTGGTTAAAAAGGTGCCTTTTGCTGTTAAGTGGATTTTAGAATTTTAATCTCCCAATCCTAGAAGCTCCCTTAATCTTCTTGCTTCTTCTTGTAATTTTGGAGAATTTATGAGTGCCAATAATGCCATTATTCTGATGAACTCAAGGCGGTTGATTTCGACACCTTCAAGCTTTTTGAGGATATCTCTAGAAAGGCTCTCGAAGTTGCTTAGAAATTTCTTTATTAAATTTATGAACTCTTTTTTGTTTGATATTTCAAATCCAGCTTTGATGAATATTTTGTAGAGTCTTAATGCTTCATCAGTGTGTATTTTGTCCATTGCTACCAATGCATTGGCGTCATTTTCGTAGGGGGTTATTAGGAAAACCCTAGCAGTTCGCCCATATAGTTTTTCATTTCCCTCTTTTCCAATTACTTCAACAAATCCTGCCTCTTTAAGTAAGGTAACATGTCTATGTATAGTTGATGGATCCTTATTAAGTATCATACTAAGCTCGGAAGCTGTCATGGGGCGATCTCTAAGCAATGAGAGAATATCTGCCCTGGTCTTTTCTGCTAATACTTTAATTTTTTTGGCGTCGGTAACTATAAGAACGTCCCTCATGATATCAAAATTCCTCTAATCTATCTTGGGGGGTTTCACTTTCTTCAATAATTTTCTTTCCAGCGGCCACCATATCTATGCTGTGCACGACCCCACCAAACTCCTCTATGGTTCTTACAATTTCTTCGTAGTTTAAGTTATCGCCAACAATGGTTATCTTCACGTTTTCTGTCTCTTTATCAATTTCAACGAGGGTAATGTTTACCCCATCAACCCCCCTTAACTCGCTCAATCCTAGAGCTAGTTCAGTTACCATGGGTTGATGGGGTTTGAGCACATCCAATACGAGAAGTCTAATCCCTTTCGCCATTTTTATCCCAATGGGTCTTAGAGATTATTCCTTTTTAAGGATTTCTCCAAGTTTTCTCAGGAGTTCTAGAGCCTCTTTATCTCTTCCTAACTCGGCCATGCTGAGCCAGTCAACAGCGTGGATAATGTCTTCATTTGAAAATTCTTTTAAAGCCTCTTCTTTTCCCTCTAATTCCTTTGAGATTTTTGTTGTGTATGAATGTTCTTTTTCAGTGATTTTATCCATAATGTCTAGGAGTTGTTCCTCATCAAATTTATAACCAAGGGCTTTGAAAATATCGAGCTTTGTCTTCAGTTTTGATCTTGCCAAATACCTTAATTCTTCATCTCCGAGGTAGAGGTTTATATAAAATACATCAGCAGTTCTTCCATAGTATTTTTCCACTAGATTGCCTTTCATCTCTGTTCTTTTTACTTCCACCAGACCGACTTCTTTTAGTTTTTCAATGTGGTGATACACAGTTTGTGGTGTTTTTCCAAGTATGTCTGAAAGCTGGGAAATTGTCATCTCTCTGTTTCGTAATAACTTTAATATTTGTCTTCTTGTGTCTTCAAGCATGAGTTTTATAACCTCTGGATCCGTGATGACTTTAACCTTCTTTTTCATATTGCTCACCTATTTTAACGTTCTAATAAATTTTTAAGCGTTCGGGAATATAACCTTTTCCCTTGTTGATATTCATTATTTTTCAAACCTTGCCCTGAGGGGATCAGAAATTTCATTCTCTGGAAAATTTTATAAATGTAAAATCCCCACATCACACAGCAGGAGGGTACATCACTGTAAAGGGGTGAAAAAGCATGAATTTGGATTTTTTGTTCTATCCAGAGAGTGTT
>QMUE01000163.1 GCA_003663535.1 Thermococci archaeon | reverse complement strand
TGAAGGCAAAGGCAAGGAGCAACATAATAGAGCTGATTAAGGATCTTCTTTAGGGTTTCAGTCTCTCTTTCATTAGTTTAAAAATTCAAGCTTGGTGAGAAGGATGGACGTGAAGGGTTTTAGGAGGATAGCACTCGTCGGAGCAACCAAAAACCCAACGAAGTACGGCAACATAATTTTGAAAGATCTCCTTGGCAAAGGCTTTGAGATTCTTCCGGTGAATCCGAATTATGATGAAATAGAGGGATTAAAATGCTACAAAAGCGTTAAAGAGCTTCCAAAAGACGTTGATGTAATAGTCTTTGTTGTTCCATCAAGAGTAGGGCTTGAAGTGGCAAAGGAGGCCGTTGAAGCCGGCTTCAAAAACCTTTGGTTCCAGCCGGGGCCAGAGAGCGAGGATATAAGGCAATTCTTAGAGAAGGCTGGACTGGATTACAGCTTCGAGAGGTGCATAATGGTGGAAACAAGTGATAAGAAAATGTTCTTGGAGGTGTAAAGGTGTTCTATTACGTGAGAAGGTTTGAGGAGGACCTCGACTTTCTCTGGGAGCGCTTCAAGAAAAAACTCGAAGAGGAGGGCTTTCTCCTCATAGGGGAAAGAATTCCGGTGGCAATCGTGGAGAGGGAAGATGGGATTGTGGCTGATTATCACCTCCTTTTCATATGCGACAGAGAACTCGTGGCGGAGCTCGTGAAAATAGACCCAAACATCGGGGCCCTGCTTCCATGCACTGGCTTTGGATATAGAAGGGAAGACGGCAACTACCTTGGCGTTAGTTTGCCAAGTGTAGCCTGGAAAATAGCGGGGGAGAAAGTGGCGGAACTAATGAGGCCCATGGAGGAGAGAGTGATAAGAATCATAGAGACACTTTAGTCCCGTGGGCTTTCAGGATTTAAAGCCGCTTCACCAATATTTTTCCACTTTGCAAAAGATAAGCTCCATAAAAGTCTCATTCTAAGATAATTTTGGTGATGTCAAAATGGTGAAAGCAATTTTGAAGATAACCAACATGAGTTGCAAGCACTGTGTTATGAGGATAAACAAGGCCATCCAGAGCGTTGGGGCTAAGGGTGAGGTTAGCCTTGAGAAGAAGACCGCGGTAGTTGAATTCGACCCCAAAAAGGTGAGCCTCGACGATGTCATCAACGCAATAAAGCGCTACGGTTATGAGGTCGAGATAGATGGAGAGAGCTGTTGAGGAATTTAACTTTTCTTCTTTTTTCTAACCTTAAGCTTTTACCTTCATAAAGCAACTCCTTTCAAAACGGACATTTTCAAAGATGCCGTGCTATGCCTTTTGATTGGTGCTACTCTGCTTAAAATGATGCAACTTTGTATTACTCTTCTATTTTTTGTGTGAAATAAGTTTATAACTCTCCCCTTGTATTTGCCTTCATGACCCATCATTACGGCTATGTGGGTGCGGTTTTGACGGCCCTGCTCTTTGGAATAAGCTCAATGCTGAATAAAATTGCCCTTAGAAATGTTCATCCAATGATAGTAGCGGGAAGTATTTATCTAACCGCGGGGATAGTTTTAATGTTCCTCCGCTTTACGCCGCTTAAAGACAAGCTTCTCAAAAAGCTTGAATTTAAGGTCAAAACTCAAGAGTTCTTCTCAAGGCGAGATTTCTTGATATTGACTTTTATAGTATTTTTTGGATCATTCTTAGCTCCTCTCTCGTTCATGTTTGGCTTGAATAAGACAACAGCTGTTAACGCATCCCTCCTACTCAACACGGAGACTCTGTTCACGGTTTTAATAGCCCTTTTGGTTTTCAAAGAAAAAGCCTCGGGAAGAAGCATTATTGGAATTCTCCTAATCTTAATTGGAGCCGCTGTGATCTCGACGGAGAACTTCAAGGAAGTAGAGCTCAGTAAAGGAATTCTTGGGAATATTCTAATAATCTTGGCAGGCCTTTCATGGGCGATAGACAATAATCTGAGCAAGCTGCTAAGCGTTAAGAGGGATCTGCTCTTGGTAACTTCACTAAAAGGGCTGTTTGGAGGGAGCGCGTTGTTAATTCTGGCTTCTCTAATTGGAACTCGCTTCTACATCCCACTTCAAAGCCTCCCTTATATACTAACGGTCGGTGCCTTCAGCATAGGCTTTTCCATCGTGCTGTTCCTATTTGCCTTGAGGGAAATCGGGGCCATGAAAACGGGGGCAATTTTTTCAACTTCCTCTTTAATCGGTGCGCTATTTGCTTTTCTAATTCTCGGAGAGAGCTTCACAGCAATTAAAGCATTTTTCGGCATTTTGATGCTCTTTGGGGTGTATTTGTTATCTTTGGAGTAAACCTTATGTGAAAACGCTCATTAATTTCTGGGTGATGAGATGTGCTGTTGCCAGCATTGCTGGGAGCCTTGAGCCAGGGTGGTACCACTATGATAGAAAGGGGTAGGTTCTAAAGCTTATTCAAAAGGGAGATTTAAGGGAAGAACTCCTTTGTGCATGTCTCAGGCGGAGGTTTTAGGCCTCCTTCTTATTCTCTATCCATTTTTGTCCAGCAACATTTATAAGAACATTTGCACAATTGCTCAAATGTAGAGGTGATGAAAAAATGACCGAGGTATGTAAGGTATACGAAGAACACGCAGACAAAATACTGGAAGCTAAAAAGAAAATACCTGAGGAGGAGTTACTTCTGGATGTTGCGGACTTTTTTGACGCCCTAGGCAACCCAACCCGGCTTAAAATTCTGCTCGCGCTCATGGAAGCTGGAGAGCTCTGCACCTGCGACCTCTCGGCGATAACCGGGCTCTCAGTCTCGGCCATTTCCCACCAGCTCCGGATTCTCAAAGATCGAAAAATAGTTTCGTATCGTAAAGACGGTAAGAACGTCTTCTACCGCCTTGATGACGAGCACATTGGGGAGATACTGAACGTGGCATTGGAGCACATGAGGGAGTGAAGATGCCAAAAAAACTTAAACTTGAGGGCCTTGACTGTGCCAGCTGTGCCTATGAAATCGAGGAAGCCCTGAAGAAGGAAGGCTTCGAGTTTGCCCTTGTAAACTTCGCCACCAAGGAAGCGGTTATAGAGGGCGACGTCGAGAAGGCTAGGAAGATAATCAAGAGGGTCGAACCGGATGTTGAGATCATAGAGGCCGACGAGCACGAACATGGACATCACCATGAACACGGTGAAGAGGACCCTAAAAAAGCCCTCTACTTTATAATCCCCTCGCTTATGTTCTTTGGCATAGGGGTTGTGCTCCGTTACTACTACGACATGGACAATGTCTTCGTCTTCGGCATCTTCCTCGCGAGTTACCTTATATCCGGGTGGAGAGTGCTTAGAAGCGCAGTGGTTAACTCCATCCACGGCAATATCTTTGACGAGAACTTTCTCATGTCGGTCGCCACTCTGGGAGCCTTCGCCATCAGGGAATACCCTGAGGGGGTAGCGGTGATGCTGTTCTACGTTGTCGGTGAGTTCTTCCAGGATTTGGCCGTTGACAGGTCACGGCGCTCGATAAAAGCTCTTTTGGCCTTCAAGGCGGAGTATGCCAACCTGCTTCGAGATGGAGAGGTAATCAGGGTGAAGCCTGAGGAGCTGAAGGTTGGAGACGTTATAATTGTCAAGCCCGGCGAGAGGGTTCCCGTTGATGGCCTCGTGATTGAGGGGGCTTCGACAGTTGACACCTCTGCCCTGACGGGTGAGAGCGTTCCCAAGACGGTAAAGGAAGGAGAGGAGATACTCTCGGGTATGCTCAACCTCTCGGGCCTCTTAAAGGTGAAGGTCACCAAGGAACTGAGTGAATCCACAATCTCACGCATCCTTGAGCTTGTCGAAAGTGCCAGCGCAAGGAAGGCCAAGACCGAGAAGTTTATAACGCGCTTCGCCCGCTACTACACCCCCGCAGTTGTTGGCATAGCGGCACTCATCGCCACGGTCCCGCCGCTGGTAACCGGCGACCCCTTCACCTCTTGGATTTACAGGGCACTGGTAATACTGGTCATCTCGTGCCCGTGCGCACTCGTCCTATCAATTCCGCTTAGCTACTTCGGTGGTATCGGAAGAAGCGCAAGGGAGGGGATACTCGTCAAAGGATCCAACTATCTCGATGCTCTCAAGGATGCCAGCATAGTGGCCTTTGACACGACCGG